>CALGTJ010000555.1 GCA_937901435.1 uncultured Rhodobacter sp.
TAGGTTCAGGCTGCGCCAGAAATCCGATGCGAGTTCTCATTCGTCTGACAGCACCAGCTAATCCTTACAGCAGAGCCTCAGGCCCACGTTCCGAATCCTTGTCAACAGGACCACCGGCGCGCCCTGCCCGAACTCGGCAACCTCCAAAGAGCCGCGCGCCGTCCGGACCATCCGAGTTTTTGCAGATTTGAACCGCACCTTGATATTTATACCGCCAGAACGTCGAGCAAGCGCTTGCGGTCGTCATCATCGTCGCCCTCGCCCGTCAGGATCGCCTGACCGCGTTCCAGCACCATGAATCTGTCGCAAAGCGAAATCGCCTCGTGGACGTTTTGCTCCACCAGCAGGACGATAGTTCCGGCTTTGCGCATTTCGCGGATGATGGCGAAAACCTCGGCAACGATCATCGGTGCCAAGCCTTCCGAGGGCTCGTCGATTAGGACGACACGCGGTTCGGCCACCATGACACGAGCCATCGCCAGCATCTGCTGCTCGCCACCAGACAGGGTGTTTCCGGCCTGTTTGCGGCGCTCCGCAAGGCGGGGAAACCGGTCATAAACCGTGTCTAGATGCGACTTACTGCTGCCGCCCTTGCGGCCCATCAGGCCAAGCGCCAGATTTTCCTCGACGGACAGGCCGGGGAAGATTCGGCGATCCTCGGGAACTATGGCCACGCCCGCACGATTCATGGAATCGGGCAAATGCCCAGTCAACGTCTCGCCATCCAGCGTGACGGAACCGTCTGTCGGGCGCAGCCACCCGGCGATGGTTTTGAAAAACGTCGTCTTCCCGACGCCGTTGCGTCCGAACAGGCCGATAACCTCGCCGGCATCTGCCGTGAGGCTGACACCTTGCAAGACATGGGCAAGTCCGTAATGTGCATGCAATTGATCAATTTTAAGCATATCTCTCACCCGTGTCCAAAATAGGCAGCCTGGACCGCACTGTCAGCGCGAACCTCTGCCGGTATGCCTTCGGCCAGCTTGCGGCCCTGATGCATGACCACCACGTGGTCCGACAGGGACATCACCAGGCCGATGTCATGCTCGATCAGCAGAATCGTTACTTCGTCAGTCAGACTGCGGATCAACTGCGCCGTATCCTCGGTGTCGCCGTGGCTCATCCCCTGGGTCGGTTCGTCGAGCATCAGGACCTGGGGTTCAGAAGCCAGACACATCGCGATCTCCAGCCGCCGTTGTTCCCCGTGGCTGAGAGCCGCGACAATTTCATGCGCCTTTTCCGCAAAACCGAACCGCTCGATCAGTGCGGTGACCTTGTCCGCCGCGCGACCGTGTCTGCGCAGAGGCAGCAAGGCCTGCCTGACCGGCTCCAGACGCTGGGCGGCAAGGCGCAGGTTTTCCCGAACGGTCATCTCGAAGAACAGGTTAGTGATCTGGAAAGACCGGGCCAGGCCGGCCTCCTGCAGGGCCGCAGGTCCCTTCCCGGTCACATCTTTGCCTTTGATGATAACGCGCCCGCCACTCGGTTTAAGAGCACCGGAAATCAGGTTGAACAACGTAGTTTTGCCTGCACCGTTCGGGCCGATCACCGTGGTGATTTTATTGCGTTCGGCAGTAAAACTGACGCCGTCAACGGCCTTGAGCCCACCAAAGGCAATGCACAGACCCTCCACATGCATGATATCGGTCATAGCGCCGTCCTTTCTGGTTCAGGCTTGGGCTGCCTTGCGCTGTTGCGCAACAGGTTGCGTTCGACGAAAGGCTTCAACATGCCAACTATGCCCTTGGGCATGAACAGGATCGCACTCATAAAGATCAAGCCAATCACGATCAGGTGGTGTTCTGTCCAACTTCCGATAACGGACTTCAGCATGGTCAGGATCACTGCACCCCAAATCGCGCCGGCCAGAGTGCCGGCACCGCCGACGATCACCATGATCAGCGCATCGCCCGATGTCGCGAAGAATAGCAGTTCCGGCGAGACGAACCCGCGCAGCATCGGATAGAGCGCGCCGGCAAGCCCGGCGATCACAGCCGCAAGCACATAGGCGGCCATTCTGGCAGCCCATGTCGAATACCCCAGATAAGGCACGCGCTTTTCATTGGCTTTCAGCGCAATGATGATCCGGCCGAACGGCGTCCCCAGCAGGTAAGCTGACATGGAATAGAGCAGCGCTATGATCACCAGCGTAAGCAGGAAGAACCCCAGTGGATCGTCTGCTGACAGAGTGATTAAGCCGAGCGGAATTTCGATCACGGGAATGCCAATTAGACCATCTGAGGCTCCCAGCTCCCGACTGTTATAGACAACCTTGGCGACGACCTGAGCCATGCCAAAGGTTATCAGCGCGAAATACACGCCGCGTACACGGTTGGCGATAAGCCCGCCAGCAATACCGGCCAGCAGGACGGAGACGCCCGCTGCGCCCATGGCGAGCCAGAACGACGGCTCCTCGCGCAGTACAAGCGCTGAGACATATGCCCCGATACCGAAATAGAGCGCCTGCCCAAGAGACAGAAGACCGGTGAACCCTAGAAGGATGTCGATCGATAGCGCCAGACCCCCAAGGATCAGCGCCTCGGTCGCAAGGCGCAGATAGAAAACGTCGCCGCTGAAGCAGGCGAAAGCTGCGAAAACAAGCGCCACAATAACCAGAATCCCAAAGAACACGTGGTTTGCGCGCATGGATATATCTAGACGATCATGCATGACCGATCCTCCCGAATATGCCCTGCGGGCGGAACATAAGAACAAGGACCATGACGCCGAAGACAATCGGATCGGCCCAGACGGGCGAAATGACCAGGCTTGAAATGGCCTGGACCTGCGTCAGCAGGACCCCGGCGATTACTACACCCCATATCGATCCCATGCCGCCGACGATAACGACGGTAAAGGCCATCAGGATGAAGTCATGACCCATTGTCGGGAAGACCGAATAGATCGGTGCCAGCAAAACCCCTGCCAGACCGGCCAGTGCCACGCCAAAGGCAAAAGCGCCTGAATAGACCCAACCGACACGGACGCCCAACGAAGCCGCCATATTGCGATCAAAGGCTGCGGCGCGGACCATCGCGCCCAGACGGGTACGATAGACTACCAGCGCCACCGCAACGATCACCACGGCACCGATTGCAATAAGAAACAGCCTGTAGGTAGGGATGAAAACACCCAAAACCTCCGTGGCACCTGGCAACGGGTTCTCGGGGCGATGCGTGTTGGGGCCGAATACGATCTTCAGCAGGTCTTCGGCAATCATGCCCAGACCGAAGGTCAGCAGCAGGGTCGACACATGCCTGTCCCCGCCATCATAGACCCGGCGGATCAGAAAGCGTTCCGTCAGCACCCCGATTGGGATCATTAGGATTGGGACCAGCGCGATCAGCACCCAGTAGTTGAAACCCAGGGCGGAAAGCGCCAGCGCACCGAAGGCTCCCACGGCGTAGAACTCGCCGTGGGACATGTTAATTACGTCCAGAAGCCCAAAGATAATCGTCAGTCCAAGTGCCACAAGGATCACCGAGACCCCCAGCGCAAGGCCATTAAGCATCTGTGGTGCCAGCACGAATTGGAGATATGAGATCAGATCAGGCATAGGGCGCTCAGAATTTGTCGCAGGTGTCAGGACCGATGGCATCTTCGCCGGCGATACTTCTTGCGATGGTGAACTGGCCGTTCTTTACTTCAACGACATACATCGGCTGCATCGCCTGATGGTCGCCTGCCCGAATGGTCTTGGTGCCTTGCGGCGTTTCCCAGGACAGACCTTCCAGCGCGGCGCGGACCGAGTCGGTGTCTGTTGCACCCGCCGCTTCGACAGCCGCCTTGTAGGCGAACAGCAAACCATAGCTGTCGGCACCATACAGGTCCGGATCAGCACCGTTCCTCTCGCGGAATGCCTCGGTAAAGGCTTTATTCTCTGGGGAGTCGATAAGCACGGAATACCCAACGCCGGTAATGAACCCTTCGGCCGCAGCACCGATCGCATTGATGTTCTGCGCTGTCACGGTACCCGATGCGCCAAGGATGGTGAGGCCTTCGCTAACGCCAAAATCGTTCATTTGTGTGAACAGACGCACGGTGTCATTGCCGGCGACCGATGTATAGAGGACATCGGGACGTGCCGCACGCAATTGACCGAAATACTGCGAATAGTCCTTTGAGTCGAGCGGAGCAAAAACCTCGCCGGTCGATGTCGCACCGACACTTTCGGCTCTCTCTTTGAACGCGGCGACGGTGGAGCGGCCCATTTCATAGTCCGGACCAAGGTAATAGACTTTTGCTCCCGGTTTTTCCTGCTTTAGCCATGCCGCAAGCGCCACCGATTGCTGGCCCGCGCGGGCGTTGACTCGAAAGACGTTCGGTGAACAACCGGAACCGGTGATCGCATCTGAAAACGACACGGTTGTCGCGATAAGCTTGTCGGCCCGATCAGCGACTTGGCCTACAGCCAGCGTGGCTCCGGAATTGACGGTACCGGTTAAGAAGTCAACGTTGTCGACCGTGAACAGCTTCTCTGCCTTGGTGACGGCAACTGCGGGATTTGCCTCACTGTCCTCATAGATAAGTTCGATCTGACGACCGGCGATCCCGCCGGCAGCGTTGATCTCTTCCACCGACTGGTCTATGCCCCAGCGGACCTGCTGACCGATGCCGGCATAGGTGCCGGACAGAGGCGTAAGCACACCGATCTTGATAGTTTCCTGCGCGTAGGCGCTGGACGCCAGCAGCATCGCTATTGTTGTCGTCGTTAAAAGGTTAAGTCTCATCAGGTTTCCTCCCAGAAGTTTTTAGGTGTTTTGTTCAGCATCCGCGGAATGCGGGGCTGCGTTTTTCGTGAAAAGCGCGAACGCCTTCTGCGAAATCTTCGGATTGGCGCAGGCGGCTATAACAGTGGCCCTCCAACTCAATTCCTGAGGCGACAGTCGCATTCTCGCTGTCATTCAGAAGTTTCTTGGCCGTGCGTTGCGCCAGCGGCGAAAACGCCACCAGCTCTGCAACCAGCGCGTCGGTCGCTGCGACTAGTTGGTCAACTGCCACGCAGTCGACGACAATGCCCCAATCGCGCGCCTGCTCGCCGGATATCCGGCGCGAGCGCATGACGACGTCTTTGGTGCGGGCAAGGCCGATCAGGCCCATAAGGCGGGCGGAACCGCCAGAACCAGGAATCTGGCCGAGTTTCTGTTCCGGCAGGGCATAGCGCGTGCCGTGCGTGGCAATCCGGAAATCGCATGCCAGCGAAATTTCAAAGCCGACGCCGAACGTGTAGCCCTGATTGGCCGCAATCACAGGTTTCGCGCAGCGCCAGGGCGCGGCGATATTGTCCGCAAGATGGCTGACATGCTCGGGCGAGGCATCAAGGAAACCTCTGATGTAACCGCCCGACGAGAAATTGTCCCCCTCGGCGCGCAGGACAATAACCCGGACCCGATCGTCCGCGTCCAGTTCCTCGAAAGCCACCCGCAGCTGGTCCCGCTGCCCCATCCAAATGACGTTCATCGGCGGGCGAGACAGAATGATGTCGCCGCGTTGGCGGTCCGGGTCGATCTCGACCCGGAACCCGTCAAGGTCGCTTAGGCGGGGGTCTGTTGAAGTGTCGGTCATTGTTTTCTCCTAAAAGGTTATTTCTCAACAGCAGAGGCGTCAGTGGTTTCGGGATTGTATTTGCCAGCCGCCAGAACGCGGCGCAGCAGCTTACCGACCGGCGATTTCGGCAGATCGTTGACAAATATGATGCGGCGGGGTCGCTTGTATCCGGCAAGCCCCGAATTCCGGCAGTGACTGTCAATTTCATCAGCTGTTAGCGGGCCGGAGCGGCGCACGAAGGCGGTTACGACCTTGCCCCAACGTTCATCCGGCAGTCCAACAACCGCACATTCGCTGACGCTGGGTAGTAAGGACAGGCAGCTTTCGACCTCGACCGGGCTGACATTCTCTCCGCCCGATATGATCATGTCATCCACACGGCCGGTCACGAATAGGTCGCCGTCCGAATCCACCCGGCCCAGGTCACCTGTGAAATACCATCCGTCGCGTAGCGCCTTGGCGTCTGACTCGGGCCGGCGCCAGTATCCTTCAAAGGCCTCATCCCCTGCCAGGGTTGCGATGATCTCGCCTTCTTGGCCTACGCTCACCTCGGCCCTCGGGTCGCCACTGCCGACGGTGACAATACGCAGATGCTGATTCAAACCGGCGCGTCCGGCAGAGCCCTGTTTGAGAGATGCCTTCTGGTTGATTGAAAACGTGTAAACCTCTGAAGAACCGTAGTGGTTGACGAACAGGTCTGGCTTGAAAGCGACGTTGAGACGGCGCAACAGTCCGTCAGTCATCGACGCGCCGGCAAAGCCTAGCCTGCGGACCGAGGAGATGTCAGTCGTTACGAAATCTTCATGCTCCAGCATATCGTGGTAGAGCGTCGGAACCAGATAAAGGCTTGAAATAGCGTGATCCTCTATCAATCGAAGCGCAGTTTTCACATCAAAACGCGGTAGGCAGACAAAGCGTCCTCCCAGCAACATCACAGCCAGCAGCGACCGCACACCCATCGTATGATAGAGAGGCATGACGCCTAGCGTGCGCTCACCCTGCGGCATTAGGTTCTGTGCCACATGCGCCAACGCTGCAGCGCGTTCGGCTTGGTGCCTTCGCGGCACGCCCTTTGGCTTCGCCGTGGTACCGGAGGTGTAGAACATCAGAGACAGGTCGTCCGGTCCGGCCACGGGCATTGCGTCGGCCTGAGCCTGGTACAATTCAGCTATATCGATTGCGTCCTTGCAGTTGGCTTCAACAGAAATCCACGGCATTCCCGCAGCCCTGAGCGAACCTTTGACAGCGTCTTCGCTGGAGGCGTCGAAAACCAGCGCCGTGCCTTCTGCGTCATCCAGCACGAAATCAAGTTCATCCGGTGTCACACGCCAGTTGATCGGAACGATGACCACGCCCGTAAACTGGCAGGCCCAGTGTAGCGTTGCCGCGTCTGCGGTGTTTTGCAGGGCCGTGACCAAACGATCACCCTTTTTCAGACCCACGCGGTGCAATCCATCGGCCAGAGCCGCGACACGCGGCAGCCATTCGGCGTAGGTCAATTGAAGGTCGCCATCAACCAGCGCAACTGCATTCGGGTCACGGGCCACAGAGGCCAGAAATGATCTGCCGAGATCAAGCATTCAAACGCTCCTTTTGCAGAATTTTAGCCGCTTCCATCGCGGCAGTGACAATCGGCTCGTATCCGGTACAGCGACACAGATGGCCGGCAAGCGCGTCGCGGATTTCGGTTTCGCCTGCCTCAGGATGATCGTGCAACAGTGTGTCGAGGGACATTAGGATACCCGCCGTGCAAAACCCGCATTGCAGGGCATGATGGCGGCGAAATGAATTTTGCAGCACGGACAGGGAGCCCGGTGCTGGCGCCAGATGTTCCACGGTTTCGATTTCGGCTCCGTCGGCCTGCACCGCCAGTGTCAGGCAGCTACGGGCGAGACCGTCGTCCATGCGAACCGTACAAGCTCCACAGACGCCGTGTTCACAGCCAACATGGGTGCCCTTGGCGCCAAGAACGTGTCGTATAAAATCGGACAGCAGCATGCGGGGCTCCGCCTCTGCATGTACCGGTTTTCCATTCAGTTTCAGACTGATGGAATGCGTTTGGTCAGCAATCAGGCGGCGCATTGGCGGGCCTCCTTTATGGTTTTGCGCCCCAGTCGCCGGACAAGATCCCGGCGGTAGCGGGCGGTGGCGTGGAGATCGTTGCGGGCATCGAGCGACCAAGCGAGATCGTTGAGCGCGTCGTCGACCTGCCGCTCATCCAGCGAGGACCAATCGCGCACCAGCGGCGTGTCGTTGACGCCACCGATGGCGAGCCGTAGTCGGTCGCCGGTGGCGATTGCGGCAACGGAAACAATGGCAAAATCGCCGTGGCGTATGCCTACCTCGTTGAAGGCGTGTCCGGTGCCTTCTTGGGAGAGCGGGAAGCTGACCGCTTCGATCATCTCGTCCGGTCTGGCGGCGGTCTGCATCATACCGGTGAAAAATTCGGCAGCGGGAAGGCGGCGCGCACCGCGCCCGCGCAGATGTACCCTGCCGTCGAGGGCCACCAGAGCCAAAGCGATTTCCGCAGACGGATCAGCATGCGCGACAGAGCCGCAAACCGTACCCCGCGCCCGTGTCTGGACGTGACCGACCCACGGCAGGGCAGCGGCCAGCAAGGGCACTTCAGACAGGAGATCCCGTCGATTTAAAAGAGCCGCTTGACGCACGGCGAAGGGCACGACCAGTTGACCGCGCTCAACTCGTATCTCGGCACCGCCCGCCACATGCATTACGTCCACCAGCAGGGTCGGCCGCGCAAGGCGCATGTTCAGCATTGCGACCAGCGACTGGCCGCCGGCGATGACCCGGGCGCCTTCGCCTTCGGCAGCCAGCGCTGCCTGTGCCTCCTGAACCGTGCCAGCCCGCAAATAGTCAAAGGGAGCAGGTTTCATTTACCATCTCCGATCCATACGAACAGACGTGCAAAAAGACTCCGCTGGCCACCGGCCCGACGACCTAGGGCCGTAAAGAACTGCCCGATCACGATGCGCGCCGCACCATCCAGCAGGCGACCGCCCACGGAGGCGACCTTGCCACCGACACGGGCTTCGTATTCATAGGCGATCTCGGTTCCGCCATCAGGCAGCACGGTCAAACTGACGTGTCCCGTTCCCTCACCCATGCCAAGCGCACCGGCGGCACGCCCCGTCAAGAGGGCGGAGCTTGGCGGATCAAGCTCGCTGAGCGCGACATCGATCTTGTAGCGGCCCTTTACCGGTCCAACACCAAGGGTCACATCGGCGCTGAACCGGTCTTCGCTGGGCTGGGTGACGCCGTGGGCCCCTGGAATAATCGCTGCAAGTTGTTCCGGGTCCATCAACAGATCCCAGATTGCCTGCGGCGACGCGGACACCTTGGCTCTGCCTCGCCCCGTCAGGCCCTTGCCTGTCGTAGGTGCGGCGGGTTGGTAGCCTTCCGGTGCTGCAGGTTCGGCGTCCAGAAATTCGGCAATACGCGCGGGCGTCAGCGGCAGGACAAGGTCGACCGCGCCACACTTCGGCGCCAGTGCGTCGGCGACGGCATTGGCTACGCAGACCGGCGTCGACATGCAGTTGCCCTCTCCGACACCTTTGGCACCGGTCAGCGTCAGCGGCGACGGCGTTTCGATATGCAGGATATCCAAGGTTGGGATTTCCAGAACGGTCGGCACCGGATAATCCGCGAAGGTGCCTGCCAGAAAGGCCCCGTCCGGACCGTAGGCGAACTCTTCGAACAGAGATGCGCCGATCGCCTGCGCGAAAGCGCCGCGAATTTGTCCTTCGACCATGCCGGCATGCAGAACGCGTCCACAGTCATGCATAGTAACATAACGGTCGACCCGAACCTGACCGGAGACCGCGTCGATCTCTACACCACAAAAATCAAAGATAAAGGAATGACACAGCGAGGAATTGATCCCATCCTCGCCAGTAGGTGCCGCCAATTCTTCGGGCGACCAGATCGCTGTTTCACGAACTACGGGGTCCATATCGTCGGGCAGCGTTCCCGGAGCCCAATGGCTGGCCGAGGCGATACGCGCAAAGGATATGCTGGCTTCAGGGTTGCCATTCAGATGTACGCGCCCTCCGGCAAAGACGATATCTTCCGGCCGGCCGTTCAGTTGCCCCGCAGCGATCCGCGCGAGGCGATGGCGCAGTCTGTCGGCGGCAAGTTGCACTGCCGAAAGAGTGGAGGCTGCAAACCGGCTGGAATAGTTGCCGGCGGCGATGGACCAGGCATCCTTGGCGGTATCAAATTCAGCAACAACCCTGACATCTTTGGAGCGAAGTCCCAGAACACCGCTCACCAGTTTCGCCGCTACCGTCTGGTGCCCCTGTCCTTGCGGCACGCTGTCTATTTGCACAGTCACAGATCCCACTGGATCCAGCGAGATCGTAGCTGCAGCATGTGCGCCGTTTTTCGGGCCAGATTTGGCGCGCTGCGCCGGCGTCAGCGCCGTGGAAAGATAGCCCATGTTCGAAACCGACGGCTCGACTGCAGCAGTCAGGCCGATGCCATAGATCCGCCCCGCGGCGCGCGCCAGATCACGTCGAGACAGCAGCTCGCCATAACGGCCGTCATTCAGTGCAACATCGAAGGCGCGGACATAATCGCCCGAGTCATAAGTGGTTCCGCTGGCTGTCCGGTAGGGAAAAGAACTAATCAGGTTGCGGCGTATGACGTCAAGCGGATCAAGTTCCAGTTCCTGGGCGATCCTCTGCATTAGCCGTTCCAGCGCGTAGTAGATCTGCGGCCCTCCAAAACCCCGGTTGAGGCCAGTTGGCGTCTTGTTGGTCATCACGATCCTGTTTCGAACCGAAAGGTTCGCAATGTCGTAAGCACCGCAAAGATTACCGTGCATCCGGTAGAGCGTTGCCGGTTCAGGAGCGCGCAGATAGGCTCCGACATCTTCGATCTGATCCCAGAACAGAGCTGTCACGCGGCCGTCAGGCTCGACGGCGGCTTGCAGTTCGACGACACGGTTGGTTGCGGACACCGACGCGGTCAGGTGCTCAAGACGGTCTTCGATCCACTTCACGGGGCGGGCCGCGATGCGGGCGCAGGCAGCCATCAGAACGATATAGGGGAATACTCCCTGCTTGACCCCAAAACTGCCGCCGGAATTCGGCGGGGTGCGCAGTCGCAGCTTGCTTCCAGGAACCTTCAGCGCACGCGCGATTACGGGATGAATCGAAAACGGACCCTGGAAGTTCGCCTGAATGTCATATCCGGTACCGTGCGGATCGTATTCGGCCAGAACCCCGTAGGTTTCCATCGGCGTGCAGGAATTGCGGGGATAGCGGACCTTGACCGCGATGCAGCGTGGAGCAGCCTCGCGGGCAGATTCTGGGTCACCATAGCGGAATGTGCGTTCCGAACCGAGGTTGTTTTCAAGTTCTTCGTGCAGGACATACGCGTTCATGTCCAAGGCGGCCTCAGGGTCGATCACCGGCGGTAACGGGGTGTAGTTCACCTCGATCAGGTCAAGCGCATCTTCGGCAACATAACGGTCTTCGGCCAGCACAACCACCACCGGTTCCCCGACATATCGCGCGCGATCCACAGCCATCGGCCAGCATTTGATCGGAATTTTGACGCCGACCATCAGGGGTTCCGACACTTTGGCCAAGGCGGTGCCGTCGATTACCGCAGCCACACCCGGCAAAGCGCGGGCGCGACTACTATCTATCGAGACAATGCTGGCATGGGCATGTGGAGCGCGCAGAATAGCGGCGTGCAACGTGCCTACGGCGAAGGGCAGGTCGTCAATGAATTGTGCCGATCCGGACAGGAGCGCGCCATCCTCGATGCGCTCTTCCACGTCCGCTGTCTTTGTATCAAATGCCATTAATGGCAGCCTCCCTGATGAGCGTATTCGAGCTCTTATCAGGTACGATGGATTACAATCTGGCTGTAAATCGATACCGAGGCATCGCAGAATTTACCCTAGAGTCTCAAAGATGGAAGGCTTCGCCTATATCCCCGATCCGGGCGATGGACCGAAACTGGCTGGGCGCAACACCGGCGTGATCGCGGAAAAAGCGGGTAAAGTGCGCTTGGGTGGAAAAGCCGAGCTTATCGGACATTTGGCCAAAACTCATATCGCCATTGACTGTTCCGAAAATGGCCTGCTCCAGTCGCACAACATTCAGAAAGACGCGCGGGCTTACGCCGGTCGAGGCTTCGAACACACGGAAGAAATTGGCGCGGCTCATGCCTGCCTCTGCCGCCAGTCGCTCGATATTGTCGACCTCGCCCGGTTCGCGTCGGATCATGGCTATGGCTTTTCGTACGCGCCAGTCCACCGATTGCACGCGCGACGCCTCGCGCAGTCCCGCCCCGACACTGCGCCATTCTGTAAAGCGTTCGATCACGGCGATCATCAGGTCACCGAGCAATTTCTCGTGCTCTACGACATCCGTCGGCGCATGGATCATGGACGTGGCCAGCGCCATCGACAATTTGCGGATGTTTAGCGTTATGGCACCTGTGGCGGATGCGAAGAACCCGGTATCGCCTGACGAAGCCCAATTCTTTCGGAACTCTGCCAGCCAGATCGGTTCAATATAGAGGGCAAGGATTAGGCAACGCGGCTGATCCGGCTTATGAACATAGGCATGCGGCGTCCAGGCATTCACCAAAACAGCGCTTTCATCCGTGAGGTGCGCTACAGTCTCGCCGACAAGAAACTGCGTGTCAGCACCATCGACTTTCAAAAGGACATGGCAGTGGGGATGAGCGTGCCGCACAAGATTGCGATCCATGTCCAGTAGTGCGACACGGCCAAAACTACCAGAACGTATGCGCAGGGCTTCTGACATCAGCATAATATAGCAGTACAGACAGACAATAGATAGTAGTAATGATGTAAGGCTGGAATACCCCATCTGATTTGGCCCACCGTTATGTTTAGAAAACGGAGGACGAAGGATGGCAAACAAGCGGCACAAGCTCGAGGAAATAGTTCAGAAGTTGCGGCAGGTTGATGTGCTTGTCGGCCAAGCGATGCAGCGGGTGGATGCAATCCACAAAGCTGTAAGCGGGTACTGTCAGACAAAACGAGCTTGAGACGGGGTGGGCGGTTTCGTAGCCTCTCCGTA
>CALGTJ010000556.1 GCA_937901435.1 uncultured Rhodobacter sp.
GCAACTTCAAAACGCCGCCTGATCACGCCGTCACCAACTTTCGGGCATAGCTCAAAAGTAATCGTTCAGCGGCTTATCGCTATAAAGACCGGCGACCTCGTCTTGATAGCCGTTCAGCATCAGGGTCGGAATTCGCTTGGCAAACAAGCCGCCGCCGATCTGGCGCTCTGTCGCCTGAGACCAGCGTGGGTGATCCACCTCGGGGTTTACGTTGCTGTAGAACCCGTATTCGCTGCCGATGGCCATGTTCCAGCTTGTTGGCGGCTCTTTATCCGTCAGCGTGATCCGCACAATGGATTTGATCGACTTATACCCATATTTCCACGGCACCACCAGGCGCAGCGGCGCACCGTTCTGGTTCGGGATCGGTTCATCGTAGATGCCGTTCGCGAGGATCGTCAGCGGATGCATCGCCTCGTCCAGACGCAGCCCCTCGCGGTAGGGCCAATCCAGCGTGGCGCGACGTTGACCGGGCATTTCCTCTGGGCGGACCAGCGTTTCAAATGCCACATATTTTGCAGAGCTCTGCACGCCGACGCGGTTCAAAAGGTCCGCCAGTTCGAACCCGACCCAAGGCACGACCATCGACCACGCCTCGACACAGCGGAACCGATAGATGCGTTCCTCTAGCGTCACGCCTTGCAGGATGTCGTCCATGGAATAGTCGCCGGGCTTGTCCACCAGACCGTCGATCTTCACTGTCCACGGGTCGGTGGTCAGCATATGCGCGTTTCGCGACGGGTCATCCTTGCCCGTGCCGAATTCATAGAAGTTGTTGTAGGATGTGATATCCTCAAGGCTGTTGGCCTCGGCATCCGTCGAATACTCGCTGGGCACCGCGCCCAACTTGGCCAGCGCCGGGCCTGCAATCGCACCAAATCCCAGCGCCGAGGCCCCTGCAATCAACTGGCGGCGGTTCATGAACCCCGCCTTTGGGGTCACATCGGACCAATTCAGATCATTCTTCCAACGTCCAGCCATAGTCGCGTCCCTTCTTCATGCTTTTCCCCGATGTAGACGCAAAGTCGGAAAACACCAAACAACGGTTTTTCACGTTCCCGTTGGGGTTTTGAAACGTGGATAGATCTCTTCCATTGAGATCGAGCGCCCATTGTCTTGCATCAGCCGCACGTGATGCCGCCGCATCTGGCGCGGTTCCGTGACCCCGACAGAGTGGGCGATCGTTTCGACCTCTTTCACCAGACCCTTGGCATAGGACGCGACCTTTTTATACTTTTCCTGCGGAACCAGCCCGCGCTGGAACCTTGGGTCATGGGTGGTGATCCCGGTCGGGCAGGTGTTCTTGTTGCACTTCAGCGCCTGAATACAGCCAAGGCTGAACATAAAACCGCGCGCCGAGGTGATAAAATCCGCCCCCGCACAAATCGCCCATGCCACATCGCCCGGATTGACCAGCTTGCCACTGGCAATCAGGCGGATGCGCTCTCCCAATCCATATTCGCGCCGCAGGTCTGTCACCAAGGGCAAAGCCTCGCGGATCGACATGCCCACCAGATCAATCAGCGGCATCGGCGCCGCCCCCGTCCCCCCTTCCCCACCATCAATCGTAATGAAATCCGGCGCGTGTTCTGCACCGCGGTCACGGATCAACTCGAACAAGGGGCGAAGATCGTCAGGATTGCCCACAACAGTCTTGAACCCCACAGGCTTGCCAGTCACGTCCCGCACATGTCCGGTCAGGTCCAGCAAATCACCAAAGTCATCCACTTCTGTATGGCGATTGGGAGAGATGCTGGCCTCGCCCTCGTGAATCCCCCGGATCGCCGCGATCTCTGCATTCACCTTTTCCGCGGGCAGAATACCGCCCTTGCCCGGCTTGGCCCCCTGCGCCAGCTTGATCTCGAACATGCGGACTTGCTGATGCGAGGCCACCTCTCGCAGTTTGTCATCGCTCAGGTTGCCCGCCGTGTCGCGCACACCATATTTCGCGGTGCCGATCTGAAACACGATATCGGCCCCGCCACTATAATGATAAGGTGAAACGCCTCCCTCTCCGGTGTTCATCCAGATCCCGGCCTCTTTCGCGCCACGGCTTAGCGCCTCGACCGCAGGACGGGACAATGCGCCGTAACTCATCCCCGAGATATTAAAGAAGGACTGTGCAAGATAGGGCGTGCGGGCGTGCAGCCCGATCAGCATCGGTTCTGTATGCGCGACCTGATCCTCTAGTGGGGGAAAGGCCGCGTTCACGAAAATCGGCGTGCCCGGAATGCTGGTGTTGCGGGTCGACCCAAAGGCCACCGTATTGCCCTGCCCGGATCCCGCGCGTTCCACCCATTCCCGTTGCGCGCGGTTGAAGGGCAGTTCCTCGCGGTCCATCGCAAAGAAGTACTGGCGAAAAAATTCACCCATCGTCGAAAACAAATGCCGGAACCGACCGACCATCGGATAGTTCCGTCGCACCGCATCACTGGTCTGAATGCGGTCGATGACAAAGAACACCAGCGCGATCAGCGCCACCGCCCCGACCACAAGCACAAAGCTTAGCGCCAAAAGCTCTAACGCGCGCCGGGTGATTTCCATATACATCATGACTTGGCCTCCCTGCGGGCTGCCAAACTGCTGCGTCAGGCCCGCTTACAGAGTTACTGTCATCCGGATCGCACGATACCGCAAGCATTCGAAGCCGCACAAAGACGCCTCATATCCCCGGAAATCAGTTTTTTTCAATCACGCCATTTCAAACGAATGTGACTTGTCTAAATTGCACGCCCCGGCTCAGTCCGCGTTGCGATTTCGTCAACGTGACCAGAGCGCCGATTGGCGGGAAATCCCACAGATCCAATTCCGCACAAGGGCCGTAAGACCTTTCGATGTCACAACGGACATTCACTTTAACACATGATGGAGACCCTAATGTTTCGTAGAACAATGATCTCGCTGACCGCCGCCGCTTTCCTGACCGCACCCGCATTCGCTGGTGGCCATTCCAAGGACATCGTCGACACAGCCGTCGGTGCAGGCACCTTTAACACTCTGGTCGCCGCCGTCACCGCAGCCGGTCTGGTCGATACGCTGAAAGGCGAAGGCCCCTTCACCGTATTCGCGCCAACAGATGACGCATTCGCAAAACTGCCAGAAGGCACCGTAGAAGGCCTGCTGGCCGATATTCCAACCCTGACGAAAATCCTGACCTATCACGTGGTCGCCGGTAAAGTAATGTCGACCGACCTAAGTGACGGCATGATGGCCGCCACTGTGGAAGGATCCGAGATCAAAGTCGGCACCATGGGTGGCGTGATGATCAACGAGTCGACCGTCACAACGGCCGATATCGAAGCCTCGAACGGTGTGATCCATGTGATCGACACGGTTCTGATGCCCCCGATGTAATCTATCGCGCCAACCTTGGCGTACTGCATCAAACAAAAGGGCGGGCCATTGGTCCGCCCTTTTGCGTTCTTGCTGTGATCAGCGCGCATTTGCCCATACGCCCCACGCCCTGTGGGGGAAGATTGCCTGTCCCGATGCCGCAGTATTTTCCATGCGGAACATTGCTTGTCTCACCCTGCCTTTCACGCGCCCTTGTGCCCAAAACCTTAGATGTTGAGCCAGAGGGATGCGCGGTCGTCAAACATCTGGCCTAGTCGCCTTGCATCACCCTTTCGCGATGCATCCCTCAACCAAAGGACGCGACAAATGACCCGCAAACTCATCTCCGCTGCCATGATCCTTGGAACGGCCGCTGCCGCCTTCGCCATGACCAACCTCGACAGCGATGGCGACGCCATGCTCACGATGGAAGAAATGACAGCCGCCTATCCGACCTTTACAGAAGCGCAGTTCAGCGATGCCGATACGGATGGTGACGGTATGATCAACCAAGACGAACTCGCCGCCGCCCGCGCCATCGGCATCATCCCCGCCGATCAGGGCTAAGCCATAGCGTTGAGGTTGTCCCCGGGTTGCCAGTGGCGGCAGGCGCACACCCTCTCCCCCAAAGACCAGAGGGAGACATCCACCCCAGGTTCCGCCTGCACCAACGCCATAGCCTCAACGTTAGACCCCCGCCCAGAGTTCCGGGCGGGGGTCATTTATTATGCGTTGCCCATCAATTGGCGAAAATAGGCGCGCGGTCGCGCTCCTTTTGGTCACGCCTTGCCAGAGATACGCCTTAGTGGATCACTGCGTCCTGTGGCGGTTGGCGGTTTGATGACGTTACCCGCTCGCCCACGATCAGCCCGTCAACGCCGCCGCTGACGTGAACAATATCACCGTCCTTCACATCGCCAGACAGCAACATCTCAGCCAGTTGATCCTGCAAATGCCGCTGGATCACCCGCTTGAGGGGGCGCGCGCCAAACACAGGGTCAAAGCCTTCATCCGCCAGCCACTTTAGTGCGCCCTCATCCATGTCCAGCTTGATCTTGCGCCGGGCCAGTCTCTTTTCCAGCAACCCAAGCTGGATGGTGACGATATCGGTCATATCTTCGCGGCTGAGCCGGTCAAAGATGATCGTCTCGTCCAGACGGTTCAGGAACTCGGGACGAAAATGCGCCCGCACCGCGTCCATGACATCACGTCGCGCCGTGGCACCATCGGCACCCTCGGGCAGTTGGCTGAGCGCCTGAGATCCAAGGTTCGACGTCAGAATGATCATCGTCTGCTTGAAACTGACCGTATGCCCCTGACCATCGGTCAGGATCCCGTCGTCCAGCACCTGCAACAGCACATTGAACACATCCGGATGCGCCTTTTCGACCTCGTCAAACAGGATCACCTGATAAGGCCTGCGCCGCACGGCCTCTGTCAGAACGCCACCCTCATCATAGCCCACATAGCCCGGAGGCGCACCGATCAGGCGGGCGACCGAATGTTTCTCCATGAATTCAGACATATCGATGCGCACCATCGCCTTGTCGTCATCAAACAGGTATTCGGCCACCGCCTTGGTCAGTTCGGTCTTGCCGACACCCGTTGGCCCGAGGAACAGGAACGAGCCCAAAGGCCGGTTCTCGTCGTTCAGACCCGCGCGCGCGCGGCGCACGGCATTGGCCACAGCCTTGACGGCCGCATCCTGACCGATCACGCGCTTTCCAAGCTCGGCTTCCATCTGCAACAACTTGTCCCGCTCGCCTTCCAGCATCTTGGACGTGGGAATCCCCGTCCAGCGCTCGACCACCTGCGCGATCTGTTCCGGACGCACAGCTTCTTCGACCATCATGTCGCTTTCGCTGTCCTCGGCCTGCGCTACCTGTTTTTCAAGCTGGGGGATCACGCCATAGGACAACTCCCCCGCACGACCCAGATCGCCTTCGCGCTTGGCATGTTCCAACTCGGCACGGGCGCGGTCCAACTGCTCTTTCAGATCGCGCGCAGATTCCAGTTTGTTGCGCTCTGCCTGCCATTGCGCCGTCATTTCGGACGACCGCTGCTGCAAGTCCGCCAATTCTTTTTCCAGCTTTTCAAGCCGGTCCACACTGGCCGCGTCATCCTCTTTCTTCAGCGCCTCACCCTCGATCTGCAGTTGCAGGATCTGACGATCCAGCGCGTCCAGTTCTTCGGGTTTGCTGTCCACTTCCATGCGCAGGCGGCTGGCGGCCTCGTCCATCAGGTCGATGGCCTTATCGGGCAGAAAACGGTCGGTGATATAGCGATGGCTAAGTGTTGCCGCCGCGACCAGGGCAGAATCGCTGATCCGCACACCATGGTGCAGTTCATACTTTTCCTTGATACCGCGCAGGATGCTGATCGTGTCCTCGACCGTCGGTTCCTGCACAAGGACAGGTTGGAACCGCCGCGCAAGGGCTGCGTCTTTTTCCACGTATTTGCGGTATTCATCCAGCGTCGTAGCCCCGACACAGTGCAATTCACCGCGCGCCAGAGACGGTTTGATCAGGTTCGCGGCATCCATTGCCCCATCGCCCTTGCCCGCGCCGACAAGCGTGTGCATTTCGTCGATAAACAGGATGATTTCACCAGCGGCGGCAGTGATTTCATTCAGAACCGCCTTTAAACGTTCCTCGAACTCACCACGGTATTTTGCCCCGGCAATCAGCGCACCCATATCCAGCGCCATCAGTTTCTTGTTGCGCAGGGATTCCGGCACGTCCCCGTTGACGATGCGCAGCGCAAGACCCTCGGCAATTGCGGTTTTACCCACACCGGGGTCCCCGATCAGAACCGGGTTGTTCTTGGTGCGGCGCGACAGGACCTGCATCGTGCGACGGATCTCCTCGTCGCGGCCAATGATCGGATCGATCTTGCCCTGCTCTGCGGCCTCAGTCAGGTCGCGCGCATACTTCTTGAGTGCGTCATAGCCCTCTTCGGCACTGGCACTGTCCGCCGTGCGCCCCTTGCGCACATCGTTGATCGCAGAATTTAGCGACATGGCCGTCACGCCCCCAGCATCCAATGCCTCTTGGCAGGTCATGAAAGCCAAAAAAGCACTAATAGTAGAATGGGAATGGGATTCTCCTGCTGAAAATAGTCAAGACCACGAATTCAAACTTGAACAATCTCTCCAATCTGGAGTTAAAGAATTGGCACGAAAAGACGGAAATCCCGAACAAACTTTCAAAAATGCATCTCAAGTTATCGAAAAGATCTTTAGCGCACCTTTTCTTGCCCATAATACCATGGAGCCTATGAATTTCTTTGCTGAGGTAAGCAAAGAAAAAGCT
>CALGTJ010000557.1 GCA_937901435.1 uncultured Rhodobacter sp.
CGCATCTGCCGACGGCGGGCGAAATGGTGATCTTTGACCGCTCGTGGTACAATCGTGGCGTGGTCGAAAAGGTTTTTGACTTTTGCACAGATGCGCAGCGCGCCGCCTTCTTTCGCCAGCTTCCGGGGTTCGAGCAGACCTTGGTCGACGAGGGCATCCACCTGATCAAGATCTGGCTGAACGTGGGGCGCGCAGAGCAATTGCGCCGCTTTCTGAAACGCGAGCAAGACCCGCTGAAACAATGGAAACTCAGCTGGATCGACGTCGAAGGCCTGAAACGCTGGGACGCCTATTCTGACGCCATCCAAGAGACATTCACCAACAGCCACAGCGCCATCGCGCCCTGGACCATCGTGCGCAGCGACGACAAGACCCGCGCGCGCCTTGCAGCGGTGCAGACTGTGCTGGAGCGTATCGATTATGCAGGCAAAGACGCCGGGATTGCCCGCGTCGAGGACCCAAAGATTTGCGGCGGGCCAGACATCTGGGATGCCTAAACGCGGCTATCATCATGGCAACCTGCGGCAGGCTTTGGTCGATGCGGCGCTCAAGCTGATCGAGACGCGCGGTCCGACCGGGTTCACCCTGTCAGAGGCGGCCAAGCAGGCCGGGGTCACCCCGGCGGCGGTCTATCGCCATTTCGAGGGGCGCGAGGATCTGATTGCAGAGGCGGCCTTGCAAGGTTACGCGATCTTTGCCGATCTGATGGCGTTCGCTTATCAGTCGGGCCAGCCCTCTGCGCTGGCCTCGTTCGAGGCGACAGGGCGCGCCTATCTGGCCTTTGCGCGCAAATATCCGGGGCATTATGTGGCGATGTTTGAAAGCGGGATTTCCGTCAACCGTACGGCCGATCTTGCGCTGGTGGCCAGCCGGGCCAGCGCGGTTCTGGAAAAAGCCGCCTCTGAGCTGAGCCAGCATATCCCCCCCGATAAACGCCCGCCGGCGGCGATGTTTTCGGCCCATATCTGGGCCATGAGCCACGGCGTCGTCGAACTGTTCGCACGCGGGGCGGCGGGCAGCCGCTCTCCTTTCACGCCCGAAGATCTGCTGGAAACCGGGATCGGGATCTATTTGCGCGGCTTGGGGTTGGTGGCACCGGACAAGTAACGACGTCGGTTTCTGAGGGTTCGCAACAGGTTGCGGGCATTTCGGATCTCGGTAAACAGATGTGGCAGGGCCTCTTGCCTCAACCGTGCAAACAGGCTTGGCCGCGCTTTTGGGCGAAACGCATCATTGATCGCCTCTAGTTCAGATCCAATCTCGCGAAACAGCACTGGCGGTGGCGACACAAGATAGGCCCCGCCCTGTCTGGCGCAGAAATCCTGAAGCATGACATCCACCGGCGCGTAGGTCATGTCTGTGTGGTTCAAAAACCCGATAGCGCCCTCCCGAGACCAAAGGCAGGCCGTTGTGCGCATGGGAAAATCATGGGCCGCCAATAGCCTGCGCGTCGTTTCGGCGTCCTGAAACCTGTCCACGAGGCTACAGCGTTTCGCAATATCATGGCCCAGATTGATGACTGTCCAATCAGACAGCCCCTTGGCCGCAAGCGTCGCGATCACGGTGTCAACGACCTGCGCCAGAGAGGGCAAAGCAGCGTGGTCGTCCTCGAGGATCAGCGCATATGGCGCGTCGGTCGTGTCGATAAACTGCTGCAAGGCCCGCCTGTGGCTAAGCGCGCAGCCGATATGCCCGTCCAGCACCGGCCAGCCATAGCGTACGAGCGACTGCCATTTGCGATGGCTGGCGCTCTCGTCAAACGTTAGGGCCTTGCCATCCACCCCGGCGATCCGTTCATATGTCAGCCCCGTCGCGTCCAGCAGGCGGGACGAATCCCGCCAGCGCTCTTTCGAGCGATCAAGGTTGATGACATAGGTCTTAAAGGCCGGATCTGTCACCGCTTCAGGACTATGGTCGGCGCAATCTCCTACGAATTCCGTCATCTTCTGGCCCACCCCCGTCACGCCCCTTGGATCGGGACCGTGCAAGACTGCTATCGTGGGACCTGCGCCTGTTTCAAGCGCAAAGCCGCGATCCTGTCAGGCCCATTCTTTTACGCCCGCGCGCTGACCCTCAGGCGAATCCCGTTTTTCGCGCGCACGGTCAGATAAGCCACAGGAACAGGGTCGTCCCCCGCTATGGCCTCAAAGTGGAACGCACGGATCAGCAACGCCAGCAAAAGCGGCCCCTCAACCATGGCAAAGCCCGCCCCGGTGCAAACCCGCGCCCCCGAGGAAAACGGGATAAAGGCGTCGCGCAGGCACTGACGCCCCTCGATCGTGCCAAAGCGGTCAGGATCAAACGCATCCGGACGCGTCCAGATGCGTTCGTGGCGATGCAGATGCCAGGGGCTAAGGACCACCTGACTGCCCTTGGGCACATCGCGCTCGCGAAACCGTTCGGGGCACGTGGTTTCGCGCACCATCATCGGAACGGGCGGATAAAGACGCAGGGTCTCGCGAAACACATCGCGGGTCAGGCGCAGTTTGGACAGATCGCCAAAGGTGATCTGATCCAGTGCGCAGACCTCTGACGCAACGCGGCTCTGGATCTCTGGATGTGTCGCAAGCAGATACAAGGCCCAGCCAAGTGCCGAGGCGCTGGTTTCATGGCCCGCCAGAAAGAAGATCGCCACCTGATCGACCATTTCCTGCGTGTCAAACTCGCGGCCTGTGTCGGGGTCTTGCGTCGTCATGATCTTGGTCGCCAGATCATCGGGCGCGCGGCCCGCCTCTATGTCCCACATGCGCTCTTGGGTCAGTTGGGTGATCAATCGGCGGATCACCTGCGCCGTGTCCTTGGTGCGACGGCGGTGAAAGCGCGGAAACCAGCGCGGGATCGGCAGGAACGCGGCAAGGTTCAGGATCGGCTGGGTGCGCTGGTAGTCGCGGAACTGTTCGAACACCTCGGCGGCGAGTTTATGTTCAATGGGGATCGAAAACAGCGTGCGAAAGATCACATCGGCAGCGGCGTGGCTCATTTCCTCTTCGATCTCGACCACCTCAGGATCTGTGCCGAGGCGCGTGC
Organism: uncultured Rhodobacter sp.; assembly: GCA_937901435.1. The sequence continues at coordinate 3,028 of CALGTJ010000557.1, forward strand.
GCAAGCGGGCAACCGAGGCCTCGCCCGCCGCCAGCATCGCCGGAAAGGTGTCGCGCAAACGCCCGCCCTCAAAGGCGGGGTCGATGATCCGACGCTGGCGCTGCCATTCGGCGCCATTGGTCAGGAAGACCGAGTTGCCCAACAAAGGCCGCAACCCCTCGCCCACGCGGTTGGATTTGGGAAAATCCATCGGGCGCTCGTTCAACACGGTTTTCACCAGATCGGGCTGGTTCACCAAGTAGGACCGAAAGAAGGGCGTGCGAAATTCGGCCATCCACGCGCGACACAGCTTGGCCGGTTGCGCCGACAGAATATCCTGCCGAAACAGCCGCATATAGCGCCAGAGAGAGACTTTGCCCGGACGAGAGGCCGGTTTGGGCGGGATCATGCGGCCATGGACGTATAGCGCGAGGCGGGCACGTCGATCCGGCTTTGCGAAGGTTTGCGGTCGGCAAACCTGTCGGCCAGCGTGACCGGACCTGCGGTGATCTGGAAATAGTCGTAATCGCCGGGGCGATCAAAGGCACAGAGATACTGGAAATGCAGGCGAAAGAATTGCCAGCGCAGTTCTTTCCACCGCGCGGGGCTAAGCGTCTGGGTAAAGGCCGCCGACAGAACCAGCGGCCCGCGCTGATTGTCCGGGGCAACACCAGAGACCGCCACCGGATCACAAAGCGCAAAGGCACAGCCATCGCCGGGGGCCGTAACATCGACCCAAGTGACCTCGTCGCGCTGGCTGAGGTAGTGCAGATCAGCGCGCAGACGGTCCGCCCTTGGCAGAAACGACACCATCGGCACGACCTGCCCCAGCGACAGAAACCCAATTGCTGGACCATTTGCGGGCACGCGGCCCGCGCGGATCAGATCGGCAAGGATCGAGACCGCCAGATGCGCCCCGGAAGAATGGCCCACCACCAGCACCTCGTCCACGTCATCCGTGAGAGAATTGGCGATAATGTCGGTAAACTCGGCCATCCGCGCCTCTAGCTCTGGCGGGTTCGCGCCTTTGTAGCGGGCGGAGTAGGCGTAGTCGTGCATCAGGTAATAGGCATAGAGTTTGCCGTCCTTGGATTTGAACCAGCGCAGGATCAGTACCATCAGCGGCAGGGCTATCGCGAAAAAGGTGAAGGTTCCCAGAAAACTGACGATGTTCGGGCCTGCGATCAGACCGATGAGCTTTTCAACGCCGATCCGCGCCACCGCTCCGCCCGCCAGCCCGATCAGCACCGCCAGTACAAGTTGCACCAGCAACATCCCAACCGGATAAAGCGCGGCAATCACCGGACCCTTGCGTAACCACATCAGCCGACGCAACGCCCCGCTGGCGATATAGGTCCATGCGGTTTGCACCAGTTGCAGATAGGTCGCCGGAATCGAGGTGTCCATCGAACCGCGCACGATATCGGACCAGACAAGGACATCGACCTTGGTCGCGACGGGGCAGGCATCGATTGTGGCGCTCACGCTCCAGCCATAGCGCTGTGCGTTGCGCGGTTTCAGGGCGATGTCATATCCGCTGATCTCGGCCTGCATTGCACCCTCTTTGCGATACAACTCTCTGTAGCGGCGGGGATGAATGGGGTCATAGCCGGGGATGTAGAACACCCGGCGACGCCTGACGGTATTGCTGCGCGTATATGTCATTATGCGGGCCTTGTTTTGGGGGCCTGATGCGGTTCACCTGCACAGTAGCGCGCATTTTGGGCAAAAATAAGCCGCAGACGACGGGCCGTTGGTCTGGCCATCCTATTCCCCCAGCCTACCCCAACGTCGCAAGGGCGGGAAATTTTTCCAGCAGCCAGAACGAGAAACTGGTGAACTGCCCGGTCAGCATCATCAGACCGACGGTCCAGAGCAGCAGCCCCATGATACGCTCTATCCGTTCCATATGGCGCTTCATCCAGTTCATCACGCCCGTCAGACGCGGAAAGAACGCCGCGACCAGAAGAAACGGGATGCCAAGGCCAAGCGCGTAGACCCCCAGCAGCAAAGTGCCGCGCGTCAGGCTGGCCTCGGAGGCGGCAAGTGATAATATCGCGCCCAGTTGCGGACCGATGCAGGGCGTCCAGCCAAAGGCAAAGGCCAGCCCCAGAACATAGGCGCCAAAGGCGCTGCCCCCCCGGTCGCCCGCATCCATCCGCATCTCGCGGTCCATGAACCCAATGCGATAGATCCCAAGGAAATGCGCGCCGAACACCATGACGATGATGCCCGCAAAGATGACAAACCAGTCCTGATTTTGCAGAAAGAACGACCCAAAGGCCGAAGCAGTGAAGCCAAGGAACAGAAACACCGTCGACAGCCCCATGACAAAGAACAAGGCTGACAGCATGACGCGACGACGCCCCGAGATCCCGCCTGACATCTCTGTCATGCTGATCCCGCCCATATAGGCCAGATACGGCGGCACGATCGGCAGAACACAGGGGCTGAGGAACGACAAGAACCCCGCAATCAGCGCCACGATCATGGCAGGCAGCAGGGCCGCGTCGATGATTTCAATGCCTAACATGGGCCCTCATTTCTGTCTTTTCCAACCCATAGCCGTTCTGCCCGACCGCGTCACCCGACGCCTTGTCACATCTCTGTGGACAGAGTGAAACATCGGGCCTATTTCAGAGGTATGGAACATGATGACACCGTCGATACACTGGGCATGCTCTGCCCCCTGCCCGTCCTGAAAGCCCGCAAGCGGTTACAGTCACTGAACGTCGGTCAGGTGCTGCGTGTTCTGGCGGATGATCCGGTGGCCGTCATTGATGTTCCGAATTTTTGCCATGAGTCCGGGCATGATTTGTTGTCGTCGCAACAGTCTGGCACGACGCAGACATACCTGATCCGCAAGGGGGGCTAGGCCGAATCTGGGCATATCTGTCCTGATACGGCCGTCCTGATACCTACAAATCGTCGCCACTTGCGTGAAAAAGAAACGTCCAGCCGATGAGACTGGACGTTTCTTTGTCAAAGTGTCAGCCTTTTGACCACCAGCCTCGGCGTTTCGGCTTATCCTGAGCCGGGGCTTCTGAAACCAATTCCGGTTCTGGTTCCGGCTTGGAGTCTGGCTCCGGCTCTGCAAGAGACACGGTATCCGGTGTGACCTCTGCAACCAGTGCCGCGACAGGATCTGGGTCCGGCCTGCTTTCTGGCGTCACTTCAGCCTCATTCTCGGGTTCTGTTGCTGGCCCATCTTCCACCACGGGGGCGTCGTCGATAGCCAGCACCTCTTCCAGCACGGTGGTGCTGGCGACCGCATCGTCAAGCGTGACTTCGGCGGGCTGGGTGTCCAGCGGGGCCGCCTCGCTCAGTTCTTCGGCCAAGGCCGGGGCCTGCTCCATCACCACATCGACAGCGGCGACTTCGGGCTTTTTCTTGGCCCGCGATGCCCGTTTGCGCTTTGGTTTCTCTGGCTTCTCTTCTGTTGCTGCCTCAGACACGGCCTCGCTGTCTGCCGACCCCCCCTCTGCGCCCTCGGTGGGCGTTTCAGATGCGTCAGCTTCTGTGACCTTTGGTTTACGAGAGCGTGAGCGGCTGCGGCTTTTAGGCTTTTTCACCTCTTCAACCTTGCCCTCTGGCACTTCGACAAGACCGTTTTCGGTGCCGCCGCCATTTTCGG
>CALGTJ010000558.1 GCA_937901435.1 uncultured Rhodobacter sp.
CTGGAACTACTTCAAGGCTGCAGGGTATGTCTCAGGTTAAAAGTCGGATGCTTTAGGTTGGAGTTGGGTCGTGATTGGGCAGTCAGCAATGCAAACTGAGTGGCATACAAATAAATACAATGACTTAAGCGGTGGAGAACGTTGGGTGCCAGACCCATCCGCTCCGCCACTTACACATCGCGAACCCGAGATGAGGTCCCTTATGGGGCCTTTTTTCTTTTTGTTTCAAAGGGGTTTAGCGATGCCATCCGACTTTCGGAGACTGGCCGTTGGCCCGAAATCGGTCTCCGAACGCCCCGCGTCTCTTTCCACCCGCCCTTCACCCAAATCGAGACGCATTCAAAAATGTTCGTCTTTTCAGGTGCTTGCCGAAAATAGGTGGCGCCGCAGTTGAGGAAGGTTCGGCAGCTATCGATGCGAACAGAGACACCCGAAGGCGGCGTAGTTGTACGGGGTGGCGCGAAGGCCTGAGTGGGTTGGGCCGTACCTTGGTTGGAAGACGATGTACCCGCGATTGTGGCCCCTGGATCCTGAACCTGTCATTCGCTGCAGCTTGCAGCAACAACCGAGATGCGGGACAAACCGGCCTTACGCGGTTGCGGCTATTGCTGGCGCAGCATTCTTTCGCACTTGCAGCAGGCGTCATGATACGGTGCGGCGCCCTTCACGGAAGCAGCCATTGAAATCCGAGAACAAATGCCAAATCCAAACCACTGTTTCGCTGCGTGTATTCAACAATCAGGTCGCGGTCCAAGTCGTAATCTGCAGCGGAAAATTGGATTTCAGAAATCGATTTTGTATCAGTGGCCCTGAGAAAACTTAAAGATCCATGGCGTCAGAACGGCTCAATCTTCTCTGCCGACAGGGCATAACCAATCTGCGCAAGATGCGTGGACATAGAGGATACTCCGAACATGCCCGTCACATTGACGGGGGCGTAAAGGCCCTTGCTCTCGTAAGGCTCCGGGGTTGTCACAAATACCAGTTGGTTTGCTGGGGGCGGCGGAACATGGACGCAGGCGCCAACATAAGGCACTAGGATAAATGCTGTAACGGCGGTGCCAACAGTGTCGATCGGGACGATGAAACCCGGCAGCCGCACGATCATTCCATTCCAGTCAGACCGAACCCCGGTCGAGGCGGGCTGCTGGCTGCTCAGGCTGGGGGCATCATGTTCGATGAGGCTGTTCAGGACGGGCGGAATTGCTGACTGACTTTTGGGCAGCAGGTCTTCCCAATCCAACTCAATGACCGCATCCGCAAGCCCGGCACGTGGAAGAATGGTTGCTCCGGCCAGCAGTGCGATGGCATTGCGCCGAGACAGAGACGTTACCATTCGTAGGTCTCCATCGTATCGACCGAAAGCGCATAACCGGTTTGCGCAATCGCAGTGGATTGCAGCCGCGTACGCAAAGTACCGCTGACCCATACTGCATCCCAAAGCTGATCGCCGGGCCAGGGCTTGGCTGCCTTGGCGAACACCAACTGGTTGGGCGGTGGCGGCGGCGTGTGGATGCAAGCGCCGATATAGGGCACGAGGATGAAATCGGTCACACCGTCCGTACCAATCTCTAGCGGAAGGATGTAGCCGGGCATCCGGATGTAGGCCCCGTCGAGGTCTTCGTTCAATTTGGTCGCATTGGCATCAAATATCGGACTCCAACTGTCGTTGACTTCGTCTAGGTCGCCTTCGCCAATGATCTCGGAATAGGGCACGCCCGGTGGGATCAAGTCTTCCCAGCCAATTTCAAGCGGCGACAGCGCCAGCGATGGTCGCGCGGATGCAGCGGCGGCAAAGCCACCTGCAATGATATGTCTGCGCGAAAGCTTCATGTGCGCACCGTCATACCATCGGCCAGAGAAAGACGATAGGCTCTGAAGGCTGGAACCAAGCTCACAATTGCGCCAGCAGCCACCACGCCGAGCAAGACCCAAAGCTCCCTCATGCTGGGCGCTTCAATTGGCAGCCAGAGACCAAAGGCACTATCGATCACCGGTTGGGCAATGGTCAGCCCGAGGTAGAGAAACAGCACCCCAAGCAGCGCGCCCACCGCTGCGGTCAGCACCGCCTCCAATACCAGTAGGCCCATGATCGTAGTGGGTCGCGCGCCCATTGCCCGGAAGATCGCCATCTCACGGCGACGTTCGTTCAGGCTGGAAAAAATCGTGGCCATCATGCCGATCAAGGCGGTAACGACCACCATGGCCGAGACGCCCAGAAGCGCGGTTTCCGCGACCCCAACGATGGCCCAGAGTTCCTGAAGGGCCACACCTGGCAAAACGGCCAGCAGCGGCTCATCCGGGTATTCGTTGATCGCGCGTTGCAATGCGAAGGTCTGCAAAGGGCTTTCGACACCGATCAAAGCGGCCGTTACCGCCTTAGGCGTCAGCTCCATCTGCCGGATTACATCTGCCGGTGTTGATTGGCCGGGCACCTGCGCGCCGTTCTGCCAATCGACGTGGATCGCCTCGATCGCCTCCAGGCTGACTAATACAGTCCGGTCGACCGGTGTTCCCGTCTTTTCAAGAATGCCCGACACGCGGAACGGCTGATCCTTGTGCTCACTGAAAGACGCAATGCCATGAGCCACTACAATCGGGTCACCGACTTTGTAGCCGAGTGCGGTGGCAACATCAGCGCCAATCACCGTGTCAAAAAGATCGGCTATCAGAGCCCCATCGACCACCTCCAGCGCCCGCCCTCGCCGATATTTGTAGCGCTCGAAGAAGTCGACGGTGGTGCCCATGACGCGGAATTGGCGGTGGCTGTCGCCGAGCGAAATCGGGACGATCCACGCTACCTCTGGCCGCGCGGCGATGTCTTGGTAGCTTTCCCAGGTGACATTGTTTGTGGCGTTGCCGATGCGAAACACTGAGTACAGCAAGAGCTGCACCGACCCAGACCGCGCACCAACAATCAGGTCTGTCCCCGAGATCGTGTCGGCAAAGCTGGCCTTGGCCCCGGTGCGCACCTTCTCGACGCCAAGAAACAGGGTCACCGACAGCGCAATCGCCAGCACTGTCATGGCGACCGTCAGTGACCGTGCACTCAGCGATCCGATGGCCAACCGCAGAATCATGCCGCCTGCCTTTCGATCTGCGCGATGTCGTCCATCGCGATCACTCGGTCGAAACGCTCGCCAAGGCGCGGATCGTGGCTGACCATGAGAAGCGTCGTGCCATGGGCCTGCACCTGGGCGAACAAAAGGTCGAGGAACGCCGACTGGCTGGATGCATCCAGCGCCGAAGTGGGTTCGTCGGCAATGATGATCGGGGGCCGTCCAATCATGGCGCGGGCGACCGCAACGCGCTGTTGCTGGCCGACGCTGAGGGTCGAGGCTTTGTTGCCTAGAACGTCAGGCAGACCCAAAGCCATGCAAAGATCGTGCGCTTCAGCCCGTCCATTGCTCACACGTCCCCGACGCGCCGGGGCAAAGCGGAGCGGCAGCAGGACGTTGTCGAGGACCGAGCCGAATGGCAGCAGGTTGAATTGCTGGAAGATCATCCCGATCTGTTCAGCGCGAAAACGGTCTCGCTGTCCGCCAGAAAGGTTTGAAAGGTCGGCGCCTGTGATATGCACACACCCTGATTCCGCAAGGACCGTGCCACAAATCAGCGACAACAGCGTGGATTTGCCTGATCCGCTTTCGCCGAGCAGAAGGACAGTCTCGCCCGGCGGGACCGAGAACTCCGGCACCGAAAGCGCGAAAGACACGCGCCCCGGCCAGCGGAAACGCACGTCATTCAGAAATAAGATCGGGCCGTCGGCTGTCACCTAGAACATGCCGCGCAGATCGAGCATCGGTGCATCGCGCTCAATCTCAAACGCCTGCGCGCCCGAGGCGGTCACGATCTGCACCTCCAATTCCAGCGCATTCTCGAAGGTCGAGAAATAGGCGAATTCGATCCCGGACAGCGCGTCAGGATTGCCGCAAGTCAGCATGTATTCGGCGTGAAATTCGGTATGGCTGGCCACGGCTTCGGCATGGTCGTCATGGTCGTCGGCATCGGCGTGGTCTTCGTGGCCATGCTCGTCGTGATTGTCATGTTCTTCGTTTTCAGCATGCTCGTCGTGATCATGCTCGTCATGCTCTTCTTCGCTTTCCAGGGCAGCGCTGGCCTGGGTCACGCTGCACTCTGCTGCTGCCGGAAGAACGAACAGGTCCAACGGTTTGGCCAACATGGCGACGGCGGCATCAATTGCAGCACGATCTTCGGCGCTTGAGGCTTCGAATTCAAAGCCAACGATATCCGCACCGGGTGCGTGGAACTCCATCGCGACGGTATTGCCGTCAACCGCGATGTTCAGTTCTCCGACACCGTGTTCGTGTGCGTCGAGTTCCCGAGCATCTTCAGCGATGGCGGGTGCGGCAACTAGGGCGACTATAGCGGGGAGTGCGTATTTCAAGGCATACCTTTTTTGTTTTGGATTTGGCTTAAACGGAGCAAGCGTTGCAAGCCCCGTGGAGTTCAACGATGTGGCGGTCCGGCACGAATTTGCTGGCCGCGATGAGGGCGGTGAGTTTTGGTAAAAGCGAACCACCGTCATGTTCTTCGACCTGCCCGCAGTCATCGCAAATGGTGAGGACCGGCAGGCTGTTGTCATGCTCGCACCGGCACGGCACGAAAGCCTTGAGAGATTCCAGCTTGTGCGCCCGCCCTTGATCGGTCAACGCAGTCAAAGCGCGATACACCGTCGGCGCGGCTATATCCGGTTCGTTCTTCTGCAAACGTCCCAAAATTTGATAGGCCGTCATCGGCGCATTGGACGACCTCAGCACGCCAAGGATGTCCGCCTGTCTGATTGCCGCTTGTTTACGCATTGCTTTGGCCTCGCAGTTCGCGGCGTTCTTATTTTATAAAGTAACAAATTGCAAGAGCCGAAGAGTAGCTTGATATGCTGGCGCAGGAAAATTGGCAGGCGTCGGGCTTTAAGATGGCTGGCCAAAAACAGTTCTGGTGCATCGCTAATCCACCGGTGGTGATCAAAGGGCGAGGCCTTTGCCGCCAAGATTGTCTTGTTGGTAATGCGAAAATCCAGCTTTCTGGAAACAGTAACTCTGACTGTTCTTGGCAAAGTCCGTTTTGTCCCGCGACTCGTGAATTCGAAGCCTGATCCACACCGCGACTACCACGAATGGCTGGTTGATCCGCTGCGCGGCAGCACCGAGTTTTACGCTGACGCAGCATTTTCCTCGCTGCGCGTGCTCGCAGCACAAAATCACAATGGCCGAGTCGGGCTCTCAACAGTCATTAGCTGCGGAAGTCACGAACGTCCGCTCCATCTGAAACAGGAACGGTGCCTGCCTCGTTTGAGGCGAAACGCCAGCCGCTAATCGAACACGCGCTCAACCGGCAGGTGTTCGACACGCTGGAGGGGGCTAACAATCGTTCGCTGTGGGTGTTTCTGAATGAACCAGACCAGTTTCGTAAGGCGGAAGAGGTCCGCTACAACGATGAAAGGCGCCGGGGCCGGTCATGGAGCGGATTTGAAGTGGAAAAGGACCGCGTGGTCCGCCGGGATGCTGTATCGGTAGCTGACTTCACAAAGGCAATCCGCGAGCGTTTCGACACGCCGCATGTTCATGTCGATGTTTTCGACCGGCACCGCGTCATCCTCGATGATCAGGAATGCGATCTCGTGCAGGTCGCTGTCTATCGCGAAGGGCGGCCGGAGGACATGCTTGGGTTCGACGCGAACAGCACATTGTCCCGCCGCATCGTGAAGCCGGTTTTTTAGGCTGCGCTGACTTACGAGGCGGATACCGGCGTCATAGAGGTGGTGGCCAATACAGTTGCAGACCGGAGGGATCTCACTGCCTACATGGCGCGGGACCTGCTTGGGATCGACTTCGAAGAAAAGCATATACCGCTGCGGGAATACGATCTTGGGATGCTGTTGAAGCCCTTTGACTTCCCGACTGACGTTGATGACGGCATCGCGGACGTCACCGTGAAAGAATTGCGTCTTATGGAGGTTGGCCAGCCTAACGAACGGATCATCCTCGAATCCATGTCGGGCGCCGACCGCACGGTGTGGGAAATGGCAGAAGAGAGAATTGGGCTCGACATTGGCAGTTCGGGGCATGTCCTGTCCGTTGCATCTGAAGCGCCTGAATGGATCGTCACGCGCGCGCGGTTCACAATCAAGTTTCAGCCCGGCCCGAGCGGCGGGCGGGGCAAATCGTTGACGCTGACGGTGACGATGCCACATGGCTGCAACTTGAAGGACATGACCCCGCATGAGCGCCTGATTGGTGACAAGTATCTGCGCCGTTGGGGCATTCTGACCGACAGCTCCGACATCGGTGACCTCATTGACTAAGCGGGCTGTCGATATGCTGCTGCAGGTCGTTGAAACCCGCACGGCCAAGGTGCAGGCAGCGGTCCTGCGGCAAGGTTCACCTGGGGCAACGGATCAGTTGCTCGAGGCCAAGTTGATGGTCGCGTCCGGACATATCCCGGTCGTCATCGCTATGGATGACTACGAAGACGAGCCCATCCCTGCAGAGTGGTGCGCCGAGCGCAGGCAGTATGGATACAACAACAGCATCGGTCGGTGGGTTGCGGTCGATGCCAAGGAGATCGCAGCTCTTGCAGTTGATTACCCGCTGTTCTTCGCGAAGATGTTGGTAGATTTCGAGCGCGCTGCCCCGGCGCGCCCGATCTCGTTGATCGATAGTGTCGCGTGGGACATTGGCACCATCCAGCTCAAGGGGGCGAAATCCCCCGTGCCGGTCTGGTTTGCGCGTCGGCTTTCAGATCCTGCGGTGTGGAAAAAGGTTGGTGCTCTCCTGGAACGCAGGCCACCTGACGAAGTCCGTGTCATCCTGACGTCCACACCAGGCGATCGCCTTCCTGTTGCTGCGAGAAAGAAGGACATCGTCATCAGCGTGAACGATGTGGCCAAAGCACCTGGAAAGCTGGCCATCTCACCGCAGGCCGTCGTCGCCGTGAAAAGCTGAAAGATGCTCTGATCGGTATCCTGCGCGAGCGCCATGACCCTGATACTTGGAGCGGCATTCTGGCAGAGGCCCAAGCCCGTAGCGAACGGGAGGGCTTGTGATGGCTGATCTTCCCGCACCACCCACGCCAACGCTGACGGCGATCTACGCCGATTATGAGGCCCGCCAGGGCGATGGCTTCCGTGACCATCTCGGCGCATCCATCATCGGTAAACCTTGCGCACGCGCGCTCTGGTATGATTTCCGCTGGGTGACGCCGTCACGCTTTTCCGGCCGCCTGCTGCGTCTGTTTGAGACCGGCCAGCTGGAAGAGGACCGTATGGTGCGCAACCTGCGCGCCACTGGGGCCACTGTTTTGGAGCTAGACCCCGAAACAGGACGGCAAATCCGCGTGGAGGCCCATGGCGGTCATTTCGGTGGCTCGCTGGATGGCGTCGCCCTCGGTTTGCTCGAGGCCCCGAAAACCTGGCATGTGCTGGAATTCAAAACGCATGGCGTCAAAAGCTTTGCCGATTTGACCGCAAAAGGCGTCGTGGCATCGAAGCCACAGCACGCTGCGCAGATGCAGATCTACATGCACCTGACCGGTATCACTCGGGCACTTTACATGGCGGTCTGCAAGAACACGGACGCGCTGCATATCGAACGGGTTGAGGCCGATCCTGCGATGGCAGAACGCCTTCTGGAAAAGGCTGGCCGGGTTATCTTCGCCCAACACCCACCAGCGCGGATCAGCGAAGATCCGACTTGGTTTGAATGTCGTTTTTGCAATCACCACGCTGCCTGTCATGAGGGTGGTAGGGCCGCTGTGACCTGTCGGTCCTGTCTGCATGCGACGCCTGTCCGAGCGCTTCCAGAAGAAGCGTATGCCCGTTCTTCGTCCGGAAGCGCGACCAGCAATAAAAACGGCGGATGGCACTGCGCGCGGCACGACAAAATGCTGGCGCCCGCTGAGCAGCGGGCCGCCTGCAGCAGACATCTCTTCATCCCCGATCTCGTGCCGGGTGAGGTCATCGATGCGGGCGACGATATTGTCACCTACCGCATGAACGATGGCGCCTCTTGGTCAAATGACGCCCGCAATACGGAGGCCGCGCCATGCTGACCCTGCGCCCATACCAAGAGGCTGCGATCTCTTCGATCTACGGCTATTTCAAGACCAACAAGGGTAACCCTCTGGTTGTCATTCCAACAGCCGGCGGCAAGTCGCTCGTCATGGCGTCCTTTATCGAAGGAGTGCTGAAGGCGTGGCCGGATCAGCGCATCCTGATCGTGACCCATGTGCGCGAGTTGATCGCCCAGAACCATGCTGAGATGATCGGGCTTTGGCCAGAGGCACCGGCGGGCATCTATTCGGCGGGCTTGGGCAAGCGCGAGGCGCAGGCTCGTGTTTTGTTTGCAGGCATCCAATCCAACCATCGCCGCGCCCATGAAATCGGCTACACCGATCTTGTGCTGATTGATGAGGCCCATCTGATCCCGGGCAATTCCAGCACGATGTACAGGCGTTTTTTGGACGCGCTGCAGGCAATCAATCCTGTGCTGAAGGTGATTGGCCTCACGGCCACGCCGTTCCGAACGGGCAGCGGTATGCTGCATGAGGGCAAGGAGGCACTCTTCACTGACATTGCCTATGAGGCGCCGGTGCGTGATCTCATTGACGCAGGCTATCTCAGCCCACTGGTGTCGAAACAGCCCAATACGCGGCTCGACGTCTCGAAGGTTGGTACACGTGCAGGGGACTTCATTGCACGTGATCTGGCAGCCGCAGTCGATCAGGACGCGACGACGCGTGCGGCCGTTACCGAGATCATCACCCATGGAAAAGACCGCAAATCCTGGCTGGCGTTCTGCTCAGGTGTGGATCACGCACGCCATGTGGCCGAAGAGTTCGCGCGTCAAGGTATCACCTGCCGCACGATCTTCGGGGACACGCCAAAGGAGGAGCGCGATGCCATCATCGCGGCCTTCAAGCGCGGTGAAATCCGCGCACTGGCCTGGATGGGGGTGCTGACGACCGGGTTCAATGCGCCCGCCGTCGATCTCATCGCTCTGCTGCGCCCGACAAAATCCGCAGGGCTTTATGTCCAAATGGTCGGTCGCGGCACGCGCTTGGCTCCGGACAAGGAAAACTGCTTGGTGCTCGACTTTGCGGGCAATGTCCGCCGCCACGGGCCGATTGATTTGGTCCGCCCGAAACGCTCAGGCGATGGCGAGGGTGGCGAGGCCCCCACAAAGGTTTGCCCCGAGTGCGACAGCATCATGGCGCTCTCGGCGACGGAATGCTCGGACTGCGGTTATGTCTTTCCAGCACGTGAGGTGAAGATCGCCCCTACAGCGGCCACGCTCCCGGTTTTGTCGCCGAAGGTCCAATGGCTGCCAGTGCATGGTGTGTCCTACAGCCGTCATGACAAGCGCGGCGGGCTGCCCTCAATGAAGGTTACCTATAGCTGCGGGCTCAAGTCCTACAACGAATGGGTCTGTGTCGCGCATCAGGGCTATGCGCGCCAGAAGGCGCTCGAGTGGTGGCGCAAGCGCGCGCCGGGCAGCCGGATGCCGCGCACTGTCGACGATGCCATTGCGCAGGCGGGGCAACTGGCCCGGCCAACCGCGATCTCGGTGCGCCCGTCTGGCCGCTTTCTTGAAATCTCCGGCTACAGGTTTGATCCATGCGCCACATCAACTCCGGCCTCTGCGCCGTCTGCCACCGGGAACCTCGCGGGTTTGGTTGGTTCAACCCGATATTCACAGTCTTGGACAAGCGGCGGGACCAAAGCCGCAAAAACCTCTGTTCTCGCATCTGCCAGAACATCTGTCACTGGAGGTCAGGCATGATCGATCCCACCCCAAATGAAATGCAGGCAATGAGCGTTGGTGGCCAATATGGTGGCGAATACCTCGAGAGTATCGGCAAATCGGATCTCGCCATCCTGACTGAGACCGAGTGGGATCGCTTCCTTGATGCGGTCATTACCGGATATTGCGATCAACTGCGCGCGCTGGCGGGACAAGACCGCACTCGGCTCGAGGCTATGACACCGGAGGTGCCCCTTTGATGGTTAATACATCGTACATGGCGCGCTTCGGCGCACGGCTGGTCACCAATGGCTATGGCATCCTGCCGATCGGTCCGGGCACCAAAAAGCCTGGCCAGTTCAAGCGTGGAGCATGGGCAGACTACCCCGAGTGGAACCGGCACACCGAACGCCCGACCACGGAGGTTGAGGTGACGACATGGGCGACCTGGCCCGAGTGTGGCATCGGGCTTGTTGGCGGCACGGTTGCGGCTGTCGATATTGACGTCGTTGAAGATGCGGAACTGGCGCTCCAGATCGAGAAACTGGCGCGTGAACGTTTGGGGGATACCCCGGCGCTGCGCATCGGCAAGGCGCCAAAGCGGATGCTGATTTATCGCACACAAACCCCTTTCCGGGGCATCAAACGTCATCCGCTGGAGGTGCTTTGCCTCGGTCAGCAGTTCGTGGCCTATGCCAACCACCCGGACACTGGCGCGCCCTATGCCTGGCCAGAGGAGGGGCTGGCTGATCTCGATATCACGGAGCTGCCTGAAATCACCGCAGAGATGGCGCGCGCCTTTCTGGATGAGGCCTACGCGCTGTTGCCCGAAGACTTGCGTCAACGTGGCCTTGCGACAGGATCAACAGGCACGGAGCAGCTGCAGGCCCACAGCCAAATGGGGACATTGCCTGCCATTGAAGCCGCGCTGAAATGGCTGCCAAATGCAGAGTTGGATTATGACAGCTGGGTGCGGATTGGCATTGCGCTGAAGGGGGCGCTTGGCGAGGCTGGGGGCGATATCTTTGCCGGCTGGTCAGCGCAGGCGGCCAAGGATGTGCCTGCGGCGACAACGAAGGCCTGGGCCAGCTTCAAACCCGATCGCATTGGCGCCGGCACGATCTACCACCTTGCCATGGAGCGCGGCTGGCAACCTGATGCATCACTGCGCTTTGATGGATCGACGGCCCGCGATGAACAGCATCCTGCGGCGGATCTCTTGTCGAAGCTGGGAGGGCATTCCGAGGGTAATGAGGAACCTTCCGCCACCTCGACATTCAGACTGGCCATACCGGATGGATTAGTGGGTGATTTGACCGATTACATGCCGTCGACAGCCCGGCGTCCTCAGCCGTTGTTGTCACTCGGTGCGAGCCTTTGCGCGATTGGTGCGCTCATGGGGCGGCAGTATCGCACCGAGAGCAACCTGCGCTCGAACCTGTATGTCGTGGGCATTGCGGATAGCGGATCAGGCAAAAACCACGCCCGCGAGATCATCAACGAGGTCTTTTTCGAGGCGGGGCTGGCCCATCATCTCGGGGGCAACAAGATCGCCTCCGGTGCAGGGTTGCTCACCGCGCTGCACCGCCAGCCTGCGATCCTTTTCCAGATCGATGAGTTTGGCATGTTTCTGGCAGCGGCGGCCGACCGGCGGCGCAGTCCGCGCCACATCACTGAAATCCTCGACAATATGACCGAGCTTTACACCTCGGCCGGCGGGATCTTCCTGGGCGCGGAATATGCCAACCGTGATGGCTCGAACGAGCGGCGGGATATCAATCAACCCTGCCTGAGTGTATATGGCACCACAACGCCTTTGCACTTTTGGGGCGCATTGCAGGGCGCAAACGTCGTCGACGGCTCGCTCGCACGTTTCCTGATCCTGCCCAGTGATGAGGATTATCCGGACGAGAATATCGCTGTGGGCATGCGCCAAGCCGATCCCGCGCTGATCGCAGGGTTGCGAAGCGTGGCCTCCGGGGGTGGGCACCAGAAAGGCAATCTTGCGGGCAAGACAGCCGATCAGAACACAGCTGTGAACCCGACTATCGTGCCCATGACTGAGGAGGCTCGGGCCCGGTTCCGCCAGCTCAGCATCGAGCTGACCGAGGAATTGCGGGCCGCGGCTGGCACGGCCTTCACGGCCATCCTCGCCCGCACCGGGGAAAACGCTTTGAAGCTCGCACTGATCGTGGCGGTCGGGCGTGATCCAGCGAGGCCCGAGATCGAGATCACGGCCGCTGAATGGGCCATTACCTTCGTGCGGCACTATGCACACCGCACCATGGAGGCTGTTGAGCGGCATGTCGCGGACACCGAGACCGAGGCACACCTGAAGCGGCTGAAGGAGATCATCCGCGCGTCAGGGGCCAAGGGCATCA
>CALGTJ010000559.1 GCA_937901435.1 uncultured Rhodobacter sp.
AACCGGAACAGGACGCCCCTCGCGAGCAGGGATCACAAAGGAATTATCCTCGATCAGATCAAAGATCGCAACTTTGCGTTCCTGTTCGATCTCGGGAGTCGGCGGCAACAGGCCGCTGTCGTCGATGGTGACGTTTCTCAGACGGGACATTTATTCAGGCTTCTCGTTCAATCTATCAAGGCGTGCACGTATGCTTAGCCCATGAGCCTCTAAAGATTCGGAAATGGCAAGCCTTTCGGCGGCTGGACCGATCGCGCGCAGGGATTGCGGTGTCATTCGGGCCAGTGTGGTGCGCTTGATGAAATCCATGACACTCAGGCCGGACGAAAACCGGGCAGAGCGCGCGGTGGGCAGCACGTGGTTGGGTCCGCCGATATAGTCGCCGATGGCTTCTGGCGTCCATGCGCCCAGAAAAATAGCGCCCGCGTGGTTGATCTGCGCGGCCAGCGCATCAGGATCGGCCACGCAGAGTTCAAGATGTTCGGGGGCGATACGGTCGGACAAAAGGGCGGCTTGATCGAGGCTTTCGACCGTGATCACAGCGCCAAAGTCACGCCAGCTTGCCCCGGCAATCGCGCGCCGTTCCAGCGTTTCGAGGCGCTTTTCGACGGCTTTCGCGACGGCGAGACCAAAGTTTGCATCATCTGTGACAAGAATCGACTGCGCGCTTTCATCATGTTCCGCTTGGCTGAGCAGATCCACCGCGATCCAGTCGGGGTCATTGTCTTTGTCCGCAATCACAAGGATTTCGGACGGGCCTGCGATCATGTCGATGCCCACCTTGCCAAAGACCCGACGCTTGGCTGCGGCAACAAATGCGTTGCCGGGCCCGGTGATTTTATCAACGGGTTTTATGGTTTGCGTGCCATAGGCCAGCGCGGCAATCGCCTGCGCGCCACCGACGCGATAGATCGTATCGACCCCGGACAATTGCGCGGCCAGCAGCACCAGCGGGTTGCTGATCCCATCCGGCGTGGGCGCGCAGATCGCCAGATCCCGCACACCCGCCACGCGGGCCGGGATCGCGTTCATCAGCACCGAAGAGGGGTAAGAGGCCAGCCCACCGGGCACATACAGACCCGCAGCGCTGACCGGCCCCCAACGCCAGCCAAGCATCGCACCGGTCTCGTCTACCCAGCTTTCGTCGTGGGGCATCTGGCGTTCGTGATAGGCCTTGATCCGCGCGGCGGCCAGTTCCAGCGCGGCGCGATCCTCGGAAGAGACCTTGGCACATTGCGTCTCGATCTCTTCGGGCGAAAAGGCGAGCGTTTCTGGCGTCAGATCCAGCCTGTCGAATTTGGCCGTCAAATCGATCACCGCAGCATCGCCGCGCGCGCGCACATCTGCAATGATGTCGGCCACGATGGCATCCACATCGGGGCTGTCTTCGCGTTTCATGGACAAAAGCGCCGTAAAGGCGGTTTCGAAATCGGGTTGGGCGGTGTTCAGGAACTGAGGCATTTGCGTGATCTAGTCGCTTGCGGCGTCAGGCTCAACGATCCAAATGCCGCACGAAAAAGAAATCGTCGCGATCCTGCCCGCTCACGATCACCGCGCGGGGCATCGTGCCCATATGGGCAAAGCCGTTCCGCGTATAAAACCGGATGGCGCAGGGATTGCCGGACCAGACCCACAATTCCAGTTGCACCACACCCAGCGCGCCTGCCTGCGTCACCATCGCGTCCATCAGGGCCTGCGCGGCGCTTTTGCCTTGCTGGTCCGGTGTCACATAGTAGGGGCCGATGTTGGCGCGGTGTTTCGCTGTGGCCCAAGGCCGCTGCGCCATGGCGGCAAACCCGGTCAGCCTGTCACCGGTGAAATGCCCGAAACACTCGCCCTGATCCAGCCAATCCGCTATCTTGCCGGGTGCCGCTTGTTCTGCCTCTGCCCGCGTCAGCATGAACGCATCAGGGAACAGGTCGATCCCCTCAACCCGCAGGGCAATGAAGGCCTCTGTGTCGTCTGGGCCAAGAACCCGAACACTCATTCCGGATGCGAGGGCACCCGTTTTGACGGCGCGATATAGGGTTTCGTCACGTCCTTCAGTGTTACATCTAACGCCTCGACATGCACCGAAATCGCGCCATCGCCCGCAAGGGTCAGAATCACCTGCCCCATGCCATCCTCGCCCGGCTCGAACGCCAGTGACAGCAGCGACAGAACCATATCCTTGTCGCTCGGCTTGACGCCTTGCGAGGCGATTTTCTGCACCTCGTCAATCACAAGCAGCGATTGCACCCGCTCGGGCGTGCGTTGACGCCCGGCCGTGGATTCTTCCCAGCGGAACCTGTTGAGCAGAATCGCAAAGCGGCGGGCCTTGGACTGCCATTTCATTTCAGAGGCCGGAAAGATCGCGTCCTGAACCAGCGCAGATATCACCGGCAGATCGTCCGCCTCTAACGCCTTGAGGTGCAGCGGCTTGCCGCCCGCATCCTCAAACCTTGCGTCGCTCATGCCTTTATCCGTTCAATTTTTGCGCCACAGGCGCCCAGTTTGTCCTCGACATGCTCGTATCCGCGATCCAGATGATAGACCCGGCTGACCACCGTTTCGCCCTCTGCCGCCAACCCGGCAAGAATAAGCGACACGGACGCGCGCAGATCCGTCGCCATCACGGGCGCGCCTTTCAGACGATCGACGCCTGTCACCGTTGCAGTGCCGCCATGCACGTCAATTTTCGCACCCATCCGGATCAATTCCGGCGCATGCATAAAGCGGTTTTCAAAGATCTTCTCTTCCAGCACGCTGGTGCCCTGCGCGGTACACATCAGCGCCATGATCTGCGCCTGTAAATCGGTGGGGAAGCCGGGGAAAGGCTCTGTCACCACGTTGACGGCGTTCACCCGGTCATGGCGGCGCTTGACCTTCAAACCGCGTGCCGTTTCTGTGACGTCGATCCCGGCTGCGTCCAGCTTTTCGCAAAACGCGCCAACCAGATCCATGCGCCCGCCGATGCATTCGACCTCGCCCCCGCAAAAGGCTGGCGCCAGCATATAGGTGCCAAGCTCAATGCGATCCGCCACAACCGGATGGGTCGCGCCGTGCAGACGGTCAACGCCCTGAATGGTGATGTCAGAGGTGCCTTCGCCTTCGATCTGCGCGCCCATTTTGCGCAGGCATTGCGCCAGATCGACGATCTCAGGCTCTCGTGCGGCATTCTTGATTACCGTCGTGCCCTTGGCCAGAGTGGCCGCCATCAGCACGTTTTCCGTCGCGCCCACCGAGGCAAAGGGAAACTCGACGATCGCGCCTTTCAGACCGCCGCGGGCCTCGGCGTGGACATAGCCGTCGCGCAATTCAAGGGTCGCCCCCAGCGCCTCTAAGCCTTTCAGGTGCAGATCCACAGGCCGCGCGCCAATGGCACAGCCGCCGGGCAGGGACACAACCGCGCGCCCCGCCCGCGCCAGCATCGGCCCCAGCACAAGGATCGAGGCACGCATCTTGCGCACGATGTCATAGTCGGCGTGCAAATTGTCGATGTTGTGTGACGACATGGCCAGAACCTTGCCATTCTGCAACTTTGTCACCTCTGCGCCCAGCGATCCAAGCAACTGTGACATGGTCGCAATATCCGACAAGCGCGGCGCATTGGTCAGCGTCAGTGGTTCTTCACTTAGCAACGTGGCGGGCATCAGGGTCAGACAGGCGTTTTTGGCCCCTGCAATCGGAATCTCTCCGCGCAGTTCTGCGCCACCCGTGACTACTATCGAATCCATGCCTGCCTTAACCTTCCTTGGGGCCCGTGTCGGTGTCAGCGGCCTTATCCGTTTCCGACCGCGCACGCGCCTGCGCCTTGCGCTTTGCTATATTGGCCTTCAACGCCGCCTTTAGCCGATCTTCGCGGCTTTCCTGCGGTTTTGACCCGCTTTTCTGGTCCGACGTCTTTGCCATGGCGGTATCTCTAGCCCAGACCTTCGTCCGGGTCCAGATTGCGCTTGCGTCACCGGAATTTTGCGTCTAATCACGCCGCCACACGCGCAGCAGACGCCATCGGGCTGCGGTGCGCGAAAATAGATGCTGTGGTAGCTCAGTGGTAGAGCACACCCTTGGTAAGGGTGAGGTCGAGAGTTCAATCCTCTCTCACAGCACCAATCCGCTTTATCTTGAATTTTCTTCTAATAGCCTGAATTGGATGGAAAAATCCTGAGTTTCACTCACCCATTTTAAGCGTATCTTAGAGGTTACGCCACGGCGAGTTTAAGCGCGGATTAATGCGTGGCGAAGTCACCATTTTTCACAATATTCCAAGAGTTTGAAAGAAATTTCAAAGGGATTTCAATGTAATGCTCTGGTCGTCCCTTGGTGGGATTGACCTTACTATCCTCCCGTTAAGAACCATATTATCGCTCTCAAGCTTCTTGATCCGTGGGTAACTGGCGCTCACCGCTAATGCGCTGTTCGTCCCGCCGATCCGATCCAGCACCCAGATATGATCAGCACATGGAACCGTGCCGCGATTGCGAACATGGCCTCGGGTTTTGAGCGCGGCAAATCCAAAGACAGCCGCCAGTCTGAATCTGAGATTGAAAAGCTACACTCTAAAACTGGTTAACTGATGGTAGAGCGTTCGGGAGACTCAAAACCTTGAATGAATATCGCATCATACCGCATCCGGTAGAAACACAGACGGCGCACAAGGTGGATCCCATCCGAACGGAGGTTTCGTTCGGATGGGCCAGAGGGGCACGGAGGTTCAATCTTTGCCCTTGGATAGAGACACGAAGGGGCGAGATGTCATGACACGGCACGTCTTTGGGGGGAAATGCCGTCGATGTGTCATTGCTCTCGTTCGTGTTGACTTCTTTCTAATGGCACGACCCTTCGGGAAGCTGTCGGAAAGCTGACAAATTTGTAATCCAGTCATCTTGCTTCATGGGCAACAGCATCGATAGCGCGACTGGCCAGCTTTGCTGTGCATGTCAATTGACGGGCACAATCCCGCATCCTCAACAAAAAACGCGCCCCGAGGCGGTTAGGCCATCGGGGCGCGCCATTCCACACACGGCGGAATGATCCGGGCGTCCCAAGGGGGACCAAGGGACGCTGGATGCAGATTTAGGCTTTGCTCTCTCCTAATGTGCCAATGGTGACGTCATAGGTGGTTTCCGCGCCGCGATGCAGCACTACCACTTTGGCGGTCGCATCGGGTGCAGTTTCAGCCACGGCGCGGGTCAGGTCGCGCAGGTCTTCGATCTCTGTGCCGTTGAAGGACAGGATGATATCGCCGTTTTTCAGACCGGCCTTGGCCGCAGGACTATCGGCCTGCACCGCCTCGACCACAGCGCCACGCGGGGCGGCATAGCCCAGCACCGTGGCAACCTCTTCGGTCATGGGGCGGATCTGCACACCCAACCAGCCACGGGTGATTGTGCCATCATCTGCCAGATCCGCGACAACCTTTTTGACCAGATCCGACGGCACTGCAAAACCGATCCCGACAGACCCACCATCAGGCGAATAGATCGCCGTATTCATGCCGATCACTTCGCCCGCGTTGTTGAACAGAGGTCCGCCAGAGTTGCCACGGTTGATGGCGGCGTCGGTCTGGATAAAGTCGTCATATGGCCCGCTGTTGATGTTGCGCGAAATGGCCGAAACGATGCCAGAGGTCACAGTGCCGCCCAGACCAAAGGGGTTGCCAACGGCAAACACCTCGTCGCCGGGGCGCATGGTGTCAGAGGTGCCAAAGCGGATCGCAGGCAGATCCTCGGCAGACTCGATGCGCAGCAGGGCAATGTCGGTCATCGGATCGCTGCCGATCACGCGGGCCTCAAGGCTGCGCCCGTCGGTAAGCTTCACCAGCACTTTATCCGCGCCGTCAATAACGTGATGGTTGGTCACTATTTCGCCGTCCGTGCTGATGATAAAGCCGGATCCCAGACCCTGACGGGGCGCAGGGTTGCCTTGTTGTGGCATCATCTTTTCAAAGCGGCGGCGCAGATCCTCTGGCATGCCCTTTGGCAACTCTTGCATCATGCTGGCGTTGGTGGCGCTGCTGGTAACCTCTATATAGACGACGCTTGGCGAAATCTGTTCAACCAGATCCGCATAGCCCCCCGCAGGCACCGCAAGAGCGGCAGAGGGCGCGATGGCCAGCACGCTGGTAGAGGCAAGGGCAGCGGCCAGAGCAAGCGACGCGATCCGGGGTGTCTTGATGCGGGGCGTTCTGTGAATAAGTGTCATTCTGTAAGCTCCATGCTTTCCGTTATGCCCCATAGATTGCAACCCGGTCTGACATGCGTCTCGACCCGGCTATACAAATTTGTAACGCCTTGTCTTTGCCGCTGACCTTGCACATCCAGGCGTTTGCGCAGATTTAGGATGACAGGGTGCCCCCGCATTGCATGGCGCATATGATGTTTGGACGGTAGCGCATGAAGCTTTTAGTGGTCGAAGACGACGCAACAACAGCCAATTACATCGCCAGAGGGCTGCGCGAAGAGGGGCATACGGTCGATCTGGTGGCCAGCGGGCGCGACGCGCTGATCCTTGCCACCTCGGGCCAATATGATGTGATGGTGGTGGATCGCATGATGCCAGAGGTTGACGGCATGACCTTGGTCAAGACCCTGCGCGGGGCGGGAAACCAGACGCCTGCACTGTTCCTGACCTCGCTTGGCAGTGTCGAGGACCGCATCGAAGGGCTGACGGCGGGCGGCGATGATTATCTGGTCAAACCCTTTGCCTTTGGCGAACTTTCTGCCCGCGTGGCCGCCCTTGCCCGCCGCTCTCCGACGATTGAACGGGATTCTGTGCTAGAGGCAGGCGATCTGCGGATGGACCTGATCCGCCGCCGCGTGACACGGGGCGAAACAGAGATTGACCTGTTGCCACGCGAGTTCGCGATCCTCGAACATTTGCTGCGCCGCAAGGGACGGGTGCAGACCCGCACGATGCTGTTAGAGGCGATCTGGGATATCAGCTTTGACCCGATGACCAATGTGGTCGAAACCCATATCAGCCGCTTGCGGGCCAAGGTAGATCGCCCGTTCGAGCATGAGTTGATCAAGACAGTGCGCGGTGCCGGATACAGGATCGACGGATGAAGGGTCGCATTGCCGCCCTCTTTCGCTCTATGCCGGTGCGCCTTGCGCTGGCGCTTGTGGCCCTGTTCACGGTGGTCAGCCTGCTGAGCCTCGGGGCCACTTATGTGTTTACCCAACGCTCTTTCGAACAGGCGATGCGGGCCGATCTGACGCAGGACATCGCCGGGTTTCGGGCCGCGCCCAGCGCATCAGCCCTTGCGCAACTGGTCGAGGCCGAGGCGCGGGTCACCGACCCCGAACGCATGGTCCTTAGCTATATCGCGCCCAACCGGCGTCACTATGGCAACGCCCTGATCGCGCGGGATGAGGATGGCTATCACATTCTGACCGACATTTCCGACAACCCCCGCATCACCGGAGAGTTCATGGCGCTGACCACCTCGTTGCACAGCGGGCAACTGACAATTGCGCGCAATCTGGCGGAAATCAACGCGCTGCGGGATGTGTTCCTGCGGATCCTCGGGCTTAGCCTTATACCGACTGTCCTGATCGCCCTCTCGGGCGGTCTTTTTCTGGCCCGTCGCAGTGCGGGCCATGTGCGCACCATCAGCGGCGCGCTGGATCAGTTGACGGGGGGCAAACTGGACGCGCGGGTCGGGTCTGCAAAGGGATGGCCAACGGATCTTGCCGCCATCGGTCGCAAGATCGACACGATGGCGGCCGCGCAGGAAACCTCTGTCACGGCGATCCGGCAGGTGTCCTCTGATATTGCGCATGATCTGAAAACCCCGATCCAGCGGGTCGCAGTCTACCTGAATGACCTGTCAGACCGCGACGGATTGGACGCCCCGTCACAAGAGCTGCTGGACAAGGCCAAAGCTGAACTGGACGGGATCGTCGCCGTCTTTCACGCATTGCTGCAAATCGCCCAGATCGAAACTGGGTCCCCCAAATCCGGCTTTACCCCGCTGGATCTGGCAGAGCTTTGCGCGACCTTTTGCGAATTATACGAACCGGCGGCGATGGATGCGGGACATAGTCTGACCTTTCAGCCTGCGCAAACATCCCTGCCAAAGGTGGTCGGAGATCGTGGCCTTTTAGGGCAGGTCCTTGCCAATCTGATCGAAAACGCTCTGCGCCACACGCCGGGAGGCTCGGCGGTGCAGATCGCGCTGACGCAGACCGAAGGCCGTATCATCCTGAGCGTTGCCGACAATGGTCCCGGCGTGCCGGAAAACGAACGCGACCTTGTTCTGCGCCGCCTCTATCGCATGGATCGCAGCCGCACGACCCCCGGTGCGGGGCTTGGCCTCAGCCTTGTCAGCAGCATTGCCGCCCTGCATGGCGCAGAGGTCGCCCTAACCCGGATTATTCATCGAGGCGAGGGTGTGTGATGGCGGCGGTAGCGTAA
>CALGTJ010000560.1 GCA_937901435.1 uncultured Rhodobacter sp.
GCGGGCGCAGTGTTCAGGTCAAGCTTTTGCCGTCGGGCGGACCCACGGGGGGGGGCAGTCAGGTGTCACTGGCGGCGATGCGCCTGCTGGATGCGCCATTGGCGGGCTTGGCGAAACTGGTGGTCTATTCAAACTGACCCGGTTTCCTTGGCTTTGCTGTCCCGGGTTGAGCCAAGTCGATTTTAACCAAATAGAGCCACGCAATGCGTGGCGCTTTGTCCTCCCCAAAATCCCCTTTGGTGATTTTGGGGCCATATGGCGCTTGTTTACAGGTTTTTGTCCGCCAGATGGCTCAGCGCCTCTTTGCGGGCGAAAGGTTTCATCCGGGGGCCATATTCCTCCATGAAAGCCTGTGCGCGGGGGGCATCGTGGCGGCTGAGGTCGCGGATCCACCATGCGACGGCTTTTTGGATAAACCATTGCGGATCATCCACATAACCTGCCGCCCAGCCAAGGATGCGGTCGCGTGCGGCGTCTTCGTCGGGTTTGGGGTGGTTCTGCTTGGTCCATGGCAGGGTCATCACCAGCGCGGCACGACGGGTCCAGAGGTGGTCCGACGTCGTCCATGCCTCAACCCCGTCCAGCCGCGCGGGGTCAGCGACAAGGCGTTTTTGCCCTGCGATGCTGGCGTGATCGGCGATGGCCCAGGCATCGAACTCTGGCACCCATGACGCAATCAGACGCCACGCGCCGCTGTCATCGGGGCGCAGGCGGGCTTGTGTCAGCAGTTTGGCGGCGGCAATCCGGGTTTCGTGGATGTTCAACCGCCAGAGCCCCTCTGCCAGCGCAAGGCGTTCGTCCAGTGTAAGCTGCGCGCGCCAGTCCTTGGTTTTGGCGTCGATGTCCGGATTTGCCACGCCCAAATAGGCGCGTGTGACCTTGTGGTAGCGGGCCATTTCGTCGGCTTTACTGGGAACGATCGCCTGTGACAGGTCGGCAAGGGCGGCTTCGGGTGTCATTTGGGGCTCAATATTCTGCTGGGCGCACCGTCCAGAGTGGTCTGGTTCTTGTCGGCCCGGTAGGTTTCAATTTTGCGGCCGGACACATGGTGCCAGAGCATGCGATTGCGGCCAGGTTCCCTTAAACTGTCCATGCGCTTTGAAGAGACGTTCACCCGACGGTCCTGCGCGGCGGACGCCAAAAAGAAGATGTGCAGGGCTTGGATGGCGCTTTGTAACCGGGGGGCGATTTCGCGATACAGATCGGCCATGTATTATTCCACGGTCACGGATTTTGCCAGATTTCGCGGTTGATCCACATCTGTGCCCTTGGCCACCGCCGCGTGATAGGCCAGCAGTTGCGCGGGGATTGCGTAGAGGATCGGCGCATACATATCGGCGATTTTGGGCATGACAATTGTGTGCCAAACATCGCCCTGTGTGGCGGCGGCACCTTTTGGATCCGTAATCAGAACGACTTTGCCAGCGCGTGCCAAAACCTCTTGCATGTTCGATATAGACTTGTCGAACAAAGCATCTCTTGGCGCGAGAACGATCACGGGGACATTCTTGTCAACAAGCGCAATCGGTCCATGCTTTAGTTCACCTGATGCATAACCTTCGGCATGTATATAGCTGATTTCTTTTAATTTTAGTGCTCCTTCAAGTGCAAGAGGATACATCTGTCCACGGCCCAGAAATAGCACATCTCTGGCCTCTGCGACCTGGTAAGCGACCTCTGCAATATCTTGCGCACGGTCGAGGGCTTGATTGACCAAACCCGGCACATTGCGTAAATTGTGCAAGTGTGTGGCCAGATCATCCGCGGTTAATTCACCCCGGTCAGAGGCGGCCTTGAGAGCCAAAGTGGCCAGAACGGTCAATTGGCAGGTAAAGGCTTTGGTCGAGGCGACACCAATTTCGGTCCCGGCAAGGATCGGCAGATTAACCTCTGCCTCGCGCGCGATAGAGCTGGTGCTGACATTCGTGATCGCCAGGGTCGCGGCTTTGGTTTTGCAATACCGTAGTGCCGCCAATGTGTCGGCCGTCTCGCCGGATTGGCTGACAAAGATCGTGAGCTTATGGGCCGCAAGCGGCGGCTCGCGGTAACGGAATTCGCTGGCGATGTCGACTTCAACCGGGATGCGTGCGATCTGCTCGAACCAGTATTTCGCTGTGAGGCAGGCCAGATAGGCCGTGCCGCAGGCAACCATCGTGATGCTGTCGATCTTCGCAAAGTCAGGCGTTTCGCCCAGCGACAGGCCGTGCCCATCAGCGGTCACATAGTGCCGGATCGCTTCGCCGATGACGGTGGGTTGCTCGGCTATTTCCTTGGCCATGAAATGCTTGTGACCGCCCTTGTCGATCCCGGCGGCGTCAATGTGAATGGTTTGAATGTCGCGCGCCACAACCTTGCCATCTGCATCAATGATTTCAACGCTTTGCCGCGTCACCACCGCTCTATCCCCTTCTTCGAGATAGGTGATGCGATCTGTCATCGGGGAAAGGGCGATGGCGTCAGAGCCGACGAACATCTCGCCATCACCATAACCAATCGCCAGAGGAGAGCCCTTGCGGGCGGCGATCAGAAGGTCATTTTCACCTTCAAAAAGAAAACACAACGCGAAGGCTCCTTCCAGCCTCGCGATGGTCTGAGCCGCCGCATCATGGGGGGCAAGGCCTTGTCTCATATGGAATTCGGCCAGCGCGACAATGGTCTCTGTGTCGGTCTCGGTCTCGAATATCGTGCCGCTTGCCTCAAGTTCGGCCCGCAAGCTTCGGTAGTTTTCGATGATCCCGTTATGCACGACCGCAACGGCACCCATCTGGTGAGGGTGGGCGTTTAGCGCGGTCGGGGCGCCATGGGTTGCCCAACGTGTATGGCCAATTCCGGATTTGCCGGTCAGCGGGTCATGCATCAATAAATCTGACAGGTTCACAAGCTTGCCAACAGCGCGACGGCGACCAAGGTGGTTTTGCGCATCGACGGTCGCAATGCCGGCACTGTCATACCCGCGATATTCGAGCCGTTTTAGGGCTTCGACCATGATGGGCGCCGCCTCATGATTTCCAAGCACCCCTACAATACCACACATTTTAATCTACCTTTCGCCGGTTTTCCCGGGATTTCTTGTACATATCGAACAATTTATAGGCCAAGCCGGATTTTACTGTCTGCGGCGACCGCGACAGGGATAGCGCGCCGTTTGGGACATCCTTGGTGATGACAGAGCCACTGCCTGTCATCGCGTCATCACCGATTTTGACAGGTGCGACGAGCATTGTGTTGGACCCTATGAAGGCGCGCGCACCGATTTCTGTTCGGAATTTTTCGACACCGTTGTAATTGCAGGTAATCGTACCCGCCCCGATGTTGCTGCCTGCGCCGATGGAGGCGTCGCCAATATAGCTCAGGTGGTTGACCTTTGCGCCCTCTTCGATGACGGCGTTCTTGATCTCGACGAAGTTGCCGACTTTCGCATCATTGCCAAGTTCTGCGCCGGGGCGCAGGCGCGCAAAGGGGCCGACCACAGCACCCTGACTGACGTGACAGCCTTCTAAGTGGCTGAAAGCTTTGATAGTTGCACCAGTCTCTATGGTGACACCGGGGCCAAAGATGACGTTAGGGTCTATGACAACGTCACGACCGATGTAGGTGTCATGTGACAGAAAAACCGTTTCTGGCGCGGTCATCGTCACACCAAGGTCCAGCAAATCTGCGCGCGCCTTGGTTTGAAAGATCTTCTCTGCCGCCGCAAGTTCGGCGCGGGTGTTGATGCCCAAGGTCTCGGCTTCATCACAGGTCACAACGGTGGCTGTCATTGCGCGCTGGCGAGCGAGGCCGACGATGTCGGTCAGATAGTATTCACCGCTTGCATTCTCGTTCCCAAGCGAGTTGCACAAATCGAACATCGTGTTTGTGCTAGCCATGATAACGCCGCTATTACACAAGGTTATAGATCGTTCCTCAGGTAACGCATCTTTGAATTCCACGATTTTCTGAAGTGTGTCGCCCTGCATCACCAAGCGGCCATAGCGCCCTGGGTCACGTGCCTCAAAGCCGAGAACAACGATGTCGAACCCGGCAACACGGGCCTCTTGCATACGGCTAAGGGTCTCGGGTTGGATGAAGGGCGTGTCGCCATAGAGCACGACTGCGTCCCCGATAAAGCCCTGCAGAACAGCCCTGGCCTGTGCCACCGCATGACCGGTGCCGAGTTGTTCATCCTGCCGCACAACAACGATATCCGGGTCGATGTCCATCGCTGCGGCCTCTACTGCCTCGGCGCCAACGCCGGTGACGAGGACCTTCTTTTCCGGCTCTAGCGCCGCGCCAGAGGCCAGAGCATGGGCGAAAAGGGGCGCATTGCCTATGGGATGCAAGACTTTGGGCAGGTCGGAATTCATCCGGCTTCCCTGTCCGGCGGCCAGAATAATAAGTGCGATTGCCATGTTTTGCTCTTGTGGTTTGTTTTGCGACTTCTACCGCACTTAGGGAATCCCGCAAGCCTTGGGTCTATCAAAACTCGTGTCGCCGGATTACAGACAGCGGCGAGAAGGCGCCGAGGAGGGATCATGCGGACGGTTATTTTCGATCTGGACGGAACGCTGGCAGACACCAGCGGGGATCTTATTGCGGCGGCCAATGCCTGTTTTCGCGGGCTTGGACACGGCGATGTTCTGGACCCGGCAAAGGATCAGGCGACTGCGGTGCGGGGCGCTTTGGCGATGCTGCGGCTCGGGTTCGACCGCTTGGGGTTGGATTCTGTGGGCGTAGAGGCGCAGTATCCCGTTTTGCTGGCCCACTACGGCGAAAATATCGACGTCTTTACAACGCTTTACCCCGGTGCAATCTTGGCCGTCGAGGGCCTGTTGCAAGCGGATTACAAGGTCGGAATCTGCACGAACAAGCCCGAAGCGCTGGCCGAGACTCTGATGCAGCGGCTTGGCGTGCGCGACCTGTTTCACACGCTGATCGGGGCGGATACATTGCCGGTACGCAAGCCTGATCCGGACCCGTTCTGGGCTGCGGTGGACCGGGCGGGCGGGGCGCGCGACGCCTCGGTTCTGGTGGGCGACACGATCACGGATCGCAATACGGCAAAGGCCGCGGGGCGGCCTTGTATTTTGGTCACATTCGGCCCGGCGGGGCACGATGTCGTGGATCTTGCGCCAGAGGCCTTGCTGCATCACTTCAA
Source organism: uncultured Rhodobacter sp. (assembly GCA_937901435.1). Next base: position 5,138 of record CALGTJ010000560.1, read on the forward strand.
TGATCTTGGGACAGTCGTGCGCGATTTGATTGGCTGACGTCCCGGGGATGCAGATCCGTGGGGGATGCCGATTGACCTCTCTCGAAAGCTCACTCAATATCCAGCGTATGAGAGAGATTTTCACAGGCAGTTTCACCCAGCAAGAACCGATCCCCGAAGAGGGCATCGAGGCCGCTTTGGCCGTGATGCGTCATGGGCGGTTGCACCGCTATAACCTGAAACCGGGTGAAATCGGCGAGGCGGCGCTGCTGGAACAAGAGTTCGCCGCCTATTGCGGCGCGAAATACTGTCTGGCTGTGACCTCCGGCGGGTATGCGATGGCCACGGCGATGCGCGCGGCCGGCGTCAAACCGGGCGACAAGGTGCTGTCAAACGCCTTTACGCTGGCCCCGGTGCCGGGCGCGATTGCGGGCGTGGGGGCGGTGCCGGTCTTTGTCGAGGTAACAGAGGCGCTGACGCTGGATCTTGTTGATCTGGAGTCGAAAATTGCCACCAGTGGCGCGCGGTTTCTGCTGCTAAGCCATATGCGCGGGCATATTTGCGACATGGATCAGCTGATGCAGATCTGTGACGCAGCCGGGGTCAGGGTGATCGAGGATTGCGCGCATACCATGGGGGCCGCGTGGCGCGGAGTGCCGTCGGGGCGGCATGGGATCGCGGGCTGTTATTCGACGCAGACCTACAAGCATATGAATTCGGGCGAGGGCGGGTTTCTGGTCACCGATGACGCCGATCTGGCCGCGCGGGCGGTGATGCTGTCGGGGTCCTACATGCTATATGAACGGCATATGGCGGCGCCGCCGCCAGAGGCGTTTGAAACGATCCGATATGAGACGCCGAATATGTCGGGTCGCATGGACAACCTGCGCGCGGCGATCCTGCGGGCGCAGGTGCGGGTGTTGCCAGAGCAATGCGCGCGTTGGAACGAGCGGTATCGCGCATTAGAGGCGGGATTGCGTGATGTGCCCGGATTACAACTGATCGAGCGGCCCGAGGCAGAGACCTATGTGGGCTCGTCGTTTCAGGTCTTGCTGGCGGACTGGGCCGGGGCGGCTGTGGCGCAGGTGGTGCAGCGTTGCCACGACTGTGGGGTTGAGCTTAAATGGTTCGGCGCAGCAGAACCTGTGGCCTTTACCTCGAAATACGACTCTTGGCGCTATGCCCAGTCTGCCCCTTTGCCGCAAACGGACAGGGTGTTGGCAGGGCTGCTGGACATGCGCGTGCCGCTGACCTTTTCGTTAGACGATTGCGCCATGATCGCGCGGATCATCCGGGCCGAGGTTAGCGCGGTTTATCAGCAGTCCCACAGCGCTGCGTGATCCCACACGCTCTGGATTGACCTGCTGCGGGCGGCTGGTTACAAATTGAACAAGCGTTCAATAAGTCGGGGGAAGGTGATGTTTCTGGCATCCATGCAATTCGATCTGGGAGAAGACGTCAACGCGCTGCGCGAAATGGTACATCGCTGGGCGCAAGAGCGGGTCAAACCGCTGGCGGCTCAGATCGACCAAAGCAATGATTTTCCGGCTGATTTGTGGCGTGAGATGGGCGAATTAGGCCTCCTGGGCGTCACGGTGCCCGAGGAATTCGGCGGCGCCGGCATGGGCTATCTGGCGCATACCATCGCGGTCGAGGAAATCGCGCGGGCCTCGGCCTCTGTCTCGCTGTCTTACGGGGCGCATTCGAACCTTTGCGTCAACCAGATCAATCTGAACGGCACGCCAGAGCAAAAGTGCAAATACCTGCCGGGGCTGATCAGTGGCGAACACGTCGGCGCGCTGGCCATGTCAGAGGCGGGCGCGGGCAGCGATGTGGTCTCGATGAGTTTGCGGGCGGAAAAGCGCAATGACCACTACCGGCTGAACGGCAACAAATACTGGATCACCAACGGGCCGGATGCGGATACGCTGGTGGTTTACGCCAAGAACGACCCAGAGGCGGGATCCAAGGGGATGACGGCCTTTATCGTGGAAAAACAGATGGCTGGCTTTTCCACCAGCGCGCATTTCGACAAGCTGGGGATGCGTGGGTCCAACACGGCAGAGCTGATTTTCGAGAATGTCGAGGTGCCGTTCGAGAATGTCCTCGGGCAAGAGGGTAAGGGCGTGCGCGTGCTGATGTCGGGGCTGGATTACGAACGCGTGGTGCTGTCGGGCATCGGCTGTGGGATTATCGCGGCCTGTCTGGACGAGGTGATGCCCTATATGGTCGAGCGCCGCCAGTTCGGCCAGCCGATCGGGTCGTTCCAACTGATGCAGGGCAAGATTGCCGATATGTACACGGCGATGAACTCGGCGCGGGCTTATGTCTACGAGGTCGCCAAGGCCTGTGATCGCGGGCAGGTGACACGGGCTGATGCGGCGGCGTGTGTGCTGTATTCCTCCGAAGAGGCGATGAAACAGGCCCATCAGGCGGTGCAGGCCATGGGGGGCGCGGGGTTTCTGGCCGACGCCCCCGTGGCGCGGCTGTTCCGCGATGCCAAGCTGATGGAGATCGGCGCGGGAACGTCTGAAATCCGCCGGATGCTGATCGGACGAGAGTTGATGGGGGCGATGTGACATGCGGGTGATGCGATATATGCGGTCGTTCGCCAAAACCACTGGAACAAGCGCAGTTCTGAGCCTTGGCACATTGACGGGCGGGTCGGTCTTTGCAGAGACGGCCGGTCGTTTTTCTGATCAATCCGCTGTTCAGGCTGATTCTCAGGCCCGGTCCTCGCCCCGGATGGCGCTGTTGCGCTGCCTTGAGGCGATTGAACAGCCCGGTCGCCCGGCGGATCAAAGATGTTCACGTCAGGCAATGGCCCTTTGCAAAGACGAGGCCTCTTCAGAGGCAATGGCAGACTGCGAAAGGACGATGGCCGGCGGGTTTCTGGCGGATGGGCGGGAATTGGCGCAGAGATCCGGCAATCGCGGGGAGCAGCCCGGAACCTTCCTGCGCGACTGGGGCAAAATTTCAGCACGCTGCGCCCGTCTGGGGGCCGAGGCGGATGATTGCCGTCAGGCGACAGTGCGGGAGTGGTGGATTTCCGCCCGCGGCGGCGCACGTCTTGCCCGGGTCAGCCCGTCTGCAAGCCGTGCAGAGGTGGGATCATGCTCGCTGGAATAAGGCCGCTCGGAAACGGTGCTGCGGTGCGGCAGTGAGACGCCATATCATCCTCTGGGTGCCTTTTGCGCTGTTCGTTGCAGGTGGTGCGGTGCTTGGCCTGCGCTACGGGTATCTGGCCGCCACGACCAGCGAGACCGATATGATCGCGCGCTATG
>CALGTJ010000561.1 GCA_937901435.1 uncultured Rhodobacter sp.
TCCCTCATTGATTCAGAGATCAACAAACCGCGCAAGAGGGGGTGAGTAATTACTGGTTTTTTCCCCTATTTGTTGTAGGGAGAAGCCGCGACGGAGGGATGTTCGATGGCAGAGACACGAAAAAAACTGGCGGCTGTAGACCCGGTCTGGGTCCAGATCCGGGACGAGGCGAAGGCCGCATTGGAACAGGAACCGCTATTGGGCGGGATGCTGCATTCGACCTTGTTGCACCATACGACGCTGGAACAGGCTTTGGCCTACCGGCTGAGCCAGAAGCTGGCCTCTGGTGAGATGTCAGAGCAGATCCTGCGCGAGTTGATGGATCAGGCCTATGAAAGCAATGCAGGACTGGGCGAGATTGCGAGGGCCGATATTGTAGCGGTGTTTGACCGCGATCCTGCCTGTCATCGCTTTTTACAGCCTTTGTTGTATTTCAAAGGGTTCCAGGCGGTTCAGGCCTACCGGGTCGGTCACTGGTTGTGGCAGCAGGGGCGCAAGGATATGGCCTATTTCCTGCAAATGCGGGTGAGTGAGGCGTTTGGTGTGGATATCCATCCGGCCGCGAGTATCGGCAAAGGCATCATGATAGACCACGCCCATTCCATCGTGATCGGGGAAACGGCGCGGGTCGGGGATAATGTGTCGATGCTGCATTCGGTGACGCTGGGCGGGACCGGAAAGGAAGAGCAGCAGCGCCATCCGACGATTGGAAACGGGGTGCTGATCGGGGCAGGGGCCAAAGTTCTAGGCAATATCACGGTTGGACATTGTTCGCGCATAGCGGCGGGGTCTGTCGTATTGCAGGATGTGCCGCCGATGAAAACGGTCGCGGGTGTCCCTGCGCGCATCGTGGGTGAGGCAGGGTGTTCGCAGCCGTCGATCACGATGGATCAACTGCTGGGTGCGTGAATATCGATTCGAATTTTATCGAACATTCGGTTGGATCGTGGTTCAGCGGAAAGTTTGATCAGGTATAGTGAAAAAAGAAAGGCGCTCTGATCCAGAGCGCCTTTCTTTGTTTGACAGCGTTAAGTCGCTTAGGTTTATTCGAAAACGCTTTAGGCCAGCATCCCGATGGGGTTCTCAAGATTGTCCTTGATGGCTTGTAGAAATTGCGCGCCAAGCGCCCCGTCTATGACCCGGTGGTCAGCGCTGAGGGTGCAGGACATCACGGTGGCAATCCCGAGTTCGCCATCGGCTGTGACCACTGGCTTTTTCACGCCTGCGCCGACGGCGAGGATCGAACCATGTGGCGGGTTGATGACGGCATCGAAATTGTCGATGCCCATCATGCCGAGGTTTGAGATCGCAAAGCTGCCGCCCTGATATTCATGCGGCGCAAGTTTGCGGTCGCGGGCACGGGTGGCGAGATCTTTCATTTCGGCAGAGAGCGCCGAGAGGGATTTGAGGTGCGCGTCCTTGAGGACCGGGGTAAAGAGACCGCCGTCAATGGCGACGGCGACGGCCACGTCAGAGGGTTTGAGTTTTAGCATCCTGTCGCCCGCCCAGACAGAATTGGCGTCGGGGACAGTTTGCAGGGCCAGCGCGCAGGCCTTGATGATAAAGTCGTTGACACTGAGTTTGACACCCCGCGATTCCAGCTGTTTGTTCAGGGTGCCCCGGAATTTCAGCAAAGCGTCCAGTTCGATCTCGCGGCGCAGATAGAAATGCGGGATGGTCTGTTTGGCCTCGGTCAGACGCGCTGCGATTGTTTTGCGCATGCCGTTGAGCGAGATTTCCTCGAAATCGCGGCCCTCGTACATTTTGAGGACAGTTTCTGCGTTCATGCCTGTTGCGGGGCCTGTTGCGGGGCTGGCGGGCGCGGATTTGGCGGCAGCGGCCTCTGTCTTGGCTGTCGGGGCGGCGGTGGCCGTTGCGTTTTCGACGTCTGCCTTGATGATGCGTCCCTTGGGGCCAGAGCCGTTGATCTGGCTCAGGTCCAGACCTTTGTCGGCGGCGATGCGGCGGGCGAGGGGCGAGGCGAAGATACGCTTGCCATCCCCGTCGCTTGGCGCGGCGGGGGCTGATGTGGGGGCCGGGACCGTGGCGGCTGCCGCGACTGTGGCTGGAGCCTCGGCTGGGATCGCCACCTCGGGATTCGAGGTGTCTTTCGCAGAGTCCTTACCAGAGGTTTCTGCAGAGGCGCTGCCGATGTCATCGGCGGACTCGCCCTCTGCAAGCAGCACGGCGATCGGGCTGTTGACCTTGACGCCTTCGGTGCCTTCGGCGATCAGGATCTTGCCAATAACCCCTTCGTCGACGGCCTCGAATTCCATCGTCGCCTTGTCGGTTTCAATCTCGGCCAAGAGGTCGCCGGACGAGACCGTATCTCCCTCTTTCACAAGCCATTTCGCCAGTGTGCCTTCCTCCATCGTTGGGGAAAGCGCAGGCATCAGAATTTCTGTGGGCATCGCTATTCTCCTTAACGGTAGGTGACGGATTTGACGGCGTCGATCACCTCGGCCGTGGTCACAAGCGCCAGCTTTTCAAGGTTGGCCGCATAGGGCATGGGCACATCCTTGCCGGTGAGGCTGATCACAGGGGCGTCGAGGTAGTCGAAGGCCTCTTGCATGATCTGCGAGCCGATGTAGCTGCCGAGTGATCCGACCGGAAAGCCTTCCTCTACAGTGACGCAACGGTTGGTCTTCTTGACCGAGTTGATCACTGTGGGCAGGTCCATCGGGCGCAGGCTGCGCAGGTCGATGACCTCGGCGCTGATGCCCTCTTTGGCCAATTCCTCGGCAGCGGCCAGCGCGTATTGCATGCCGATCCCAAAGCTGACGATTGTCACATCGCTGCCCTCGCGCCAGATCTTTGCCTTGCCGAAGGGGATGGTGAAATCATCCAGAACCGGAACGTCAAAGCTGCGCCCGTAGAGGATCTCGTTCTCGAGGAAAATCACCGGGTTGGGGTCGCGGATCGCGGTCTTCAGCAGGCCTTTGGCGTCGGCGGCAGAGTAGGGCATGACCACCTTGAGACCGGGGATCGAGCTGTAAAAGGCCGAATAGTCCTGGCTGTGTTGCGCACCGACGCGGGCCGCCGCGCCGTTCGAGCCACGAAACACCATCGGCGCGCCCATCTGACCGCCGGACATATACAAGGTCTTGGCAGCAGAGTTGACGATATGATCCATCGCCTGCATGGCGAAGTTGAAGGTCATGAACTCCACGATGGGACGCAGGCCGCCAAAGGCAGCGCCGACGCCGAGACCGGCAAAGCCGTGTTCGGTGATCGGTGTGTCGATAACGCGCTTTGCGCCAAATTCATCGAGCAGGCCTTGGGTGACCTTGTAGGCCCCTTGATACTCGGCCACTTCCTCGCCCATGACGAACACGCGCTCGTCGGCGCGCATCTCTTCGGCCATGGCGTCGCGCAAGGCTTCGCGCACGGTGGTGGGCTTCATCTCTGTGCCTTCTGGCCAGTCAGGCTCTGGGGCGTGCCATTCCGGTTCATCATCAAAGACGTTGCTTTTGGCGACGGCTGGGGCTTTGACGGGCTCTGCGGCAGAGGCAGGGGCCTCGGCCGCTGGGGCAGGGGCCGCGCTTATGTCTTCGCCTTCTTCACCGATGATGGCGATGGGGGTGTTGACCTTGACCCCTTCGGTGCCCTCGGCGATCAGGATCTTGCCGATCACGCCTTCGTCCACAGCCTCGAATTCCATCGTCGCCTTGTCGGTCTCGATCTCTGCAATCACATCGCCAGAGCTGACCGTGTCGCCCTCTTTCACCAGCCATTTGGCCAAAGTGCCCTCTTCCATCGTCGGAGACAGCGCCGGCATCAGTATTTTAACGGCCATTATTTTGCCTCCGCGTAGATATCTGTGTAAAGTTCGTCGAGGGCGGGTTCCGGGCTCTCTTTCGAGAATTCCGCCGCCTCGTTGACGATTTCCTTGATGTTTTTGTCGATGGCTTTCAATTCATCCTCTGACGCATGTTTGCCGGTCAGCAACATGGTGCGGATCGCCTCGATCGGGTCGCGCTCGTCGCGCATCTTCTGCACTTCTTCGCGGGTGCGGTATTTTGCCGGGTCCGACATGGAATGGCCGCGATAGCGATAGGTTTTGATTTCCAGAATATAGGGGCCATTGCCCGCGCGACAGTGGGCCACGGCCTTTTCGCCTGCCGCCTTGACCGCCAGCACATCCATGCCGTCCACTTCTTCTCCGGGGATGCCGTAGGCGGCACCCCGTTCCCAGTAACTGGGCGATTTGGTCGAGCGTTTGGTCGAGGTGCCCATGGCGTATTGGTTGTTCTCGATCACGAACACCACCGGCAAATCCCAAAGTTCTGCCATGTTGTAGGTCTCATAGACCTGACCCTGGTTCGCGGCGCCATCGCCGAAATAGGTGAAGGTCACGCGATCATTGCCCAGATACTTGTCGGCAAAGGCCAGACCCGCGCCTAGAGGCACCTGAGCCGCAACGATACCATGCCCACCGTAGAAATGTTTTTCCTTGGAAAACATGTGCATAGAGCCGCCTTTCCCGTTGGAAAAACCGCCCTCGCGCCCTGTCAACTCGGCCATGATGCCCTTGGGGTCCATCCCGCAGGCCAGCATGTGACCATGATCGCGGTAAGATGTGACGCGCTTGTCGCCCTCTTCCGCTGCAGCCTCTAGGCCGACTACAACCGCCTCTTGGCCGATGTAGAGGTGGCAAAACCCGCCGATCAAACCCATTCCGTAAAGCTGTCCTGCTTTTTCCTCGAACCGCCGGATCATCAGCATTTCGCGGTAATAGTGCAGCAATTCTTCCTTGGATACGTTCGGTAATGATGTGGATTTCTTAGCAGCCATACCCGGCTTCTCCTCCTCGGCCTGAAAACTAGTTTAGCGTTAAACTATCTTTTATAGCAGGACGCCATGAAAGGCGACCATAAATGCCCTTCGCTGGTTTGCAAGCTGGTATGCGTTCCTGGAATGCGTCCAGTCGGACGCATTTATCGCAAATCCTGCTTTATAAGTCTCGAAAAATTCTCATAAATCTTTCTATTGTGTGGCCTCTGGGACGGGACAAAAGAAATAGCCCCCTCAGCGGATCACGATTTCATCGCCGCGCGCAAGGCCAAGAACCTCGCGGGCTTGCTGATCCAGAAGGTCGAGATCCAGAAAATCATCGGACAGGCGATGAGTCTTGTTGCGCAGGGCCGCCACTTCGATGGCCAGCGCGTCTTTCTGCTTTTGCAGACTGGCCATCTCTGCCTCGATCTGGATCCGGCGGAACAAGCCGAAATTTCCCTGCACGCTGGCAATGGTGAAATAGGTGCCAAGGGTAAAGACGATCGCGAAAAACACGATCACGCCAAAGCCGGGTGTGCGATTAGATGCCATGTCTGCGTCCTCATACCTGCCTCTGATGGGCGGTGTGCGCAAACCATCGCATATTCGCGCGACTTTGTGAATCGTAAAATAAATGGCGCTCCGGTTTTTACCGAAGCGCCAATCAAAGCGTAAAGCGTGGGCCTTCAGGCCCACTCAATGTGGTTAAGGCTGGTTGAGATCAGGCCTTGCCGAGGTAGATATCCACCAGTTTGCCCAGCATATCCAAGGCATCGCCCCGCTCGCGCTGGAACGAATTGCGCCCGATGATAGAGCCGTTTCCGCCGCCGTCCCGGATCGCGCGCGCATCGTCATAGACCGAATCCGCACCCTTTTTGGCCCCGCCCGAAAAGACGATCAGACGACGCCCGTTGAATGCGGCTTTCACACAATCGGCTACGCGGGCGGCTTGGGTGGAAATGTCGATGTTCTCGGCTTCATAGACCTTCTTGGCCTCGGGCAGCATCAGATGGTCGGTCGACAGTTTCACCTTGATGATATGCGCGCCCAGCAACGCGGCGATATGGGCCGCATAGGCGGCCACGTCGATGGCGGTCTCGCCCTCTTTGGTGATCGCCTCGCCGCGCGGATAGGACCAGATGACGGTGGCCACGCCCTTGGCTGCGGCCTCTTTGCGCATTTCGACGATCTCTTCGAACATATCCAGCGCCATGTCAGAGCCGGGATAGACGGTAAAGCCAATCGCCGCACAGCCCAGACGCAGCGCGTCGTCGACAGAGGCGGTTACAGCCTGGTTCTTGCCCGCGGTATCCGACATCAGCGAATTGGCAGAGTTTACCTTGAGGATCGTGGGGATCTGCCCGGCGAAAGTATCGGCCCCGGCCTCGAGCGGGCCAAGCGGGGCGGCATAGGCGTTCAGACCGGCGTCAATGGCCAGCTGATAGTGATAATGCGGATCATAGGACGCCGGGTTGGGCGCGAAAGAGCGGGCCGGGCCATGTTCGAACCCCTGATCGACAGGCAGGATAATCATCTTGCCGCTGCCGCTCAGCTTGCCCGCCATCAACATCTGGCACAGCTTTGCCTTAACGCCGGGCGTTTCGCCCTCGTATTGCGAAAGTATCTTTTGAACGGTGGGCGTGATTTTCATGATCCGGCAATTCCTTGTCTGGCAAGTTGGTTTGGCAAGCTTATTTGTTTAACGCTTTACGGGCTTGTGAAACAAAGGGAAATGCTGGTGGCGCTAACGGTAGCGCAAACTGTGCGTCCCTGCCTCAATGAGATGCCAAATGCGAAAGGGGGCGGATGGGTCCGCCCCCCCTTTATCCTTCTCAAACCGACAGTTTACTGCGCGTAGCGGCTGCCAAGATCATATTCCAGCCAGGCTTCCATCGCGTCATTGCTGGCCTGATTTTCAGAATCGCTCCAGATCTCGAAGGCGCCGTCACCTGACATGCGGACCCGCTCGTCGATCAGGGCAAGGATATCGCTGGATTCAGGATCCCCCGCCGCAGAGCCGATCATCGCGAACATCGCCAACAGCGCATAAGAGCGGGGCCGTCCTTCGCCGGACAGAAACTTTGCC
>CALGTJ010000562.1 GCA_937901435.1 uncultured Rhodobacter sp.
CCGTCAAGGATCATGCCGTGATCGCCGGTGACCGTCAGATCTGTAAAGGGCAGGGCGCCGCCCAACGCACCGGCGCAAATGCGCACAGGCTGCATCCGCGCCCCTGCGAACCGCTTGTGCACCGTGTGTCGCCCGATCCATTTGACCGCTACGGTTTCCCCCGCTTCGGTCACGATCAAATCGCCAATTTCCAAGGCCTCTACGGCAGTCTCTGTGGTTGGCGTAGCGATCCGCGTGCCGACCATATAGCAAACGGTAAACGGCGTACCGGGAAACAGGGCGAAATCGCTCAGGTTTGGCGGGAAAACGCTGCCCGGAGGCGCGTCGACTCCGAAAACCTGAATGGATCCGGATCCGCCGGGAAATTCCGCGTAAAAATAGGGTTTCCCGTTATAAATGGCCGTTCCAAGGTAAGAGACATCGCCCGCCCCGCCAGCATCATAGGTCAATGTGTCCCCGGTTTCAAAAGTTGTCGAGCCCGGGCCGGTGTCCTCGCTGTCGGTGATGGTGTTTGGCGCAATCATCTGCGTCTGAAACACGCCGCCTGAATAAATTGCGCTATAAACAAAGGAATAATCTGCCATTACGTGTCCTGCCTGACCCGGCATATGCCACGTCTGATTTCGGTTCAGGCAGGATCATTAATTTTCGCCGTTCCGTCAAGTTCGGTCACGTTCTGTGCAATCGGCCACGCTAAGCCTTGAACCTCAGTCACTCGTCTGTCGACGCGGGTCCGATCACGGTGTTGGCGTTGAAACCGGTGATGGTGAAATCGCTCAAGATCCGTCGCCGTACTCCTGCAAAGCCTTGATGAACATCGCAGAATCTACATTGCCGCCAGAGGCGACGGCAATCACCGCATCTCCCTCGACCGCCTGCGAATGATAAAGGGCCGCGGCCAGCGCCACGGCGCCACCCGGTTCGATCACGATCTTGAGCCGGGCAAAAGCCGCCGCCATGGCGCGCAGGCAGTCTTCTTCGCTGACGACGATGCCGGGGCCACAAAGACGTTTCATGATCGCAAAGGTGATGTCGCCCGGTTGCGGCGTGATGATCGCGTCGCAAATCGATCCCGACACCCGCGCGTTCCTCTGGATCGACCCGGACGCCAAGGACCGCGTCACGTCGTCAAACTCTTCAGGCTCGACAGGGCGGGCGCGCAGGCCCGGAGCCTTGGCCTCTAGGGCCAGCGCGATGCCGCTGGTCAGACCACCCCCACCGCAGCACACCAGAACATCGCCGGTCGTGATGCCATGTTCGGCCGCCTGCTCTGCGATTTCCAGCCCCGAGGTGCCTTGCCCTGCGATCACCTGCGGTTCGTCATAGGGGCGGATCAGGGTCAGGCCCCTTTCGGCAGAGAGTGCATCGCCAATCGCCTCTCGGCTTTCGCCGCCGGCGCGGTCATAGGTGACAACCTCGGCCCCCAAGGCGCGGGTGTTGGCCAGCTTCATCGCGGGCGCATCGTCGGGCATGATGAGGACGGCGGGCACCCCGTGCATGCGCGCGGCCAGTGCCACGCCCTGAGCATGATTGCCCGAGGAAAACGCGATCACACCGCGCGCGCGGGTCTCTGGATCAAGGGCCGACACGGCGGAATAGCCGCCGCGAAACTTGAAGCTGCCGGTGTGTTGCAGGCATTCAGGTTTGACAAAGACGCGCCGCCCCGCGATCTCGTCCAAAAACGGCGAGGACAGCAGGGGCGTGCGGCGGGCAAATCCGTGCAGACGTTTTGCGGCAGCTTCGATCATGGCGATGTCAGACATGGGCGGGGTCCGTTCTTGGGGGCGGGTGGTCAATGCAGGGGCGGTGGAACCTAGGCGGTGCGACAGGTTTGGGCTAGCTGCATCGCGCGATCCAGTCGCGGATTGCGCTCAGTGCCTCGGGCTCGTCCAGAAACGGGATATGCCCGCGATCCGGCACCTTGGCAAAGCCCATATCCGGACGGCGCGCGCGCATCTTTTCGGTCGTCTCTTCAGACAAGAGATTGGAATTTGCGCCCCAGATCAGGCTTAGCGGCAGGCCCTCCATCGCGTCAAACAGAGGCCAGAGGTCGTAATCGGGCGAGGGACGGTTAAAGATCTGCGCCAGTTGCGGGTCATAGTTGATCGTGATCCCGCTCCCTGTGTCGATGTAATGCTTTTGCGCCTCTTCCAGCCACCGACTGTCGGGCACATTGTCAAACCCCTGCATCATCCGCGCGCGCGCCATGGCCAGCGCCTCGATCGAGTTGGCCACCGGGTTCTTGCCGATATACTCGCGGATCTGGTCCAGCCCGCCGGGGATCAGTTCCGGCCCGATGTCGTTCAGACACACGCCAATCAGACGGTCCTTGACCGTGGCGGCCAGTGTCATGGCGATCAGCCCGCCGCGCGAGGTGCCAAGAATGGCCGCGCGTTCAATGCCCAGATGATCCAGCAGACAGATCGCGTCGCGCGCCTCTGTCGGAACCGTGTAGGTCTCTGGGTCTGCCCATGCCGAGGCACCGCGCCCGCGGTAATCGAGGCAGACCATGCGCACCTCCCCAAGATGGGGCGCGAGATAGTCAAAGTCGGTGGTGTTGCGCGTCAGCCCGGCAAGGCACAGCACGGGCAGGCCCGTTCCGCTGTCACGATAGGCCAGTTCGGTGCCATCGAATGTCTGAAACTTTTGCATCAATTCGCCTTTGCCAAATCTGGAATCGTGGTCAGATCGCGCAGGGTATGGCGCGGTTTCCATGGCAGGCGGTCCATCGGATCTCCCGCCCGGTTGACCCAGACCGTGTTGAACCCAAAGCCCTGCGCATGGGCCGCGTCCCAGCCGTTTGACGACACGAACAGTACCTCATCCGAGGCGATGTCAAAGTGGTCGTTCACCATCTGATAGACCAGCGGAGAAGGTTTGAAGACGCCTACGTCCTGCACGCTCAGCACCGCGTCCAGCACATCCCCCAGACCAGCACTGTCCACAGCCCCTTGCAGCATCTTGGGCTCGCCATTGGACAGGATCGCCGTGGCAAACCCCTGTTCTTTCAGGGTGGCCAGCATCCTGGGCACTTCGACATAGGCGCTCAGTTCGAAATAAAGCGCCAGCAGACGTTCGCGGGTTTCGGGATCGCTGAGGCCAGAGGCCTCCATCGCCCAATCAAGCCCGTTTTGCGTCACCTCCCAGAAATCCGTGTGATCTCCGGATACGGCGCGCAACCAAGAGTATTGCAATTGCTTCAGCCGCCAGTCACTCGCCAGCTTTTGCCAGACAGCGGCCAAGGCCTCTCGTCCGGGCTCGGCGGCAGCCTCTCGTGCGGCGGCGGCCACATCGAATAATGTCCCATAGGCATCGAAAACGCAGGCTTTGATTGGCATGTGCGGCTCCCCTTTGTGCGCAGAGTGCCAGATGGGCGCGGCAAGGGAAAGGGGCGGATCTGCTTGCTGGTTCGGGTTGCTGGTTCAGGTGGGGGCGTTATACTGCGCCCCATGACAAACCCTGCAAATTTCTGGGACGATCGGTTTTCCCAGCCCGAGTATCTGTTTGGCACAAAACCGGCGGATTTCCTCACCCGACATATCCATTTTCTTGCCCCCTGCAGTCGGGTGCTGTGCATTGCCGATGGTGAGGGGCGCAATTCTGTCTGGCTGGCGGGGCAGGGGATGCAGGTTGTGGCGATGGACGGCTCTGTCGTGGCGCTGGACAAGGCGCGCGCGCTGGCGCGCACCGCCAAGGTGAGCGTGGACTATCGTCAGGGCGATGTGACCCGGTGGGACTGGGACGGCGCGCAATATGACGTGCTGGTCGGCATCTTTTTCCAGTTCCTCGGGCCAGACGCGCGCCAGCAGGTCTTTGCAGGGCTGCATCGCGCGCTGAAACCCGGTGGGCTGTTGATGCTGCACGGCTATGCGCCGCGTCAGGTGGGCTATGGTACCGGAGGGCCGCCGCATGTGGAGAACATGTATGATCTGGCGCTGCTGAACGAGGCCTTTGGCGGGTATGACATGCTGTACGAGGCGGATTACGACGCCGATGTCGACGAGGGGCGCGGCCATTCCGGGCGCTCGGCGTTGGTCGATTTCATCGCCAGAAAACCAATTCCAACGGAAGGACACTAACGATGCGTATTCTTTTCACCGGAGGCTCTGGCAAGGCCGGACGTCACGCCATCCCTTATTTGCAGGCGCAGGGGCATCGGGTGCTGAATGTGGAAAAGGTGCCATTGGAGGGCGTGGACAACCGCATCGCCGATATCACCGATGCGGGCCAGATGTTTGACGTCATGGGCGCTTATGCGGGGTATGACGAGTTGGAACCGGGCACGGGTGTGCCATCCTTTGACGCGGTGATGCATTTCGCTGCCGTGCCGCGTTTGCTGATGATGTCGGACAATGAATGTTATCGGGTCAATACTCTGGGCACCTATAACGTCATTGATGCTGCGATAAAGTTCGGCGTGAAAAAGGTGATCTTTGCCAGTTCCGAAACCACCTATGGCGTCTGTTTCGCTGACGGTGTGCGCAAGCCCGACTATCTGCCGCTGGACGAAGAGCACCCGGTGATCCCCGAGGACAGCTATGCCATGTCCAAGGTTTGCAACGAGGTCACAGCGCGCAGTTTTCAGCGTCGCTCTGGCGTGGATATTTATGGGCTGCGGATCAACAATGTGATCGAACCGCATGAATACAAATCCAAATTTCCAGCCTTCATGGCTGATCCGGACCTGCGGCGCCGCAACTTTTTCGCCTATATAGATGCGCGCGATCTGGGGCATATGGTTGATTGCTGTTTGCGCAGTGATGGCCTTGGCTACCAGATTTTCAATGTCACGAACGACGATCATTCGGTGAACTTAACCCGGATTATTCACCACGGTCGGTTGGCGGCTGCGGTATGAGAGTGATCC
>CALGTJ010000563.1 GCA_937901435.1 uncultured Rhodobacter sp.
CGCTTCAAATCGACAGGCACAGTTATCGAAACTGCGCCAGCATTTTCGAACATCAGCGTCACCGAAATCTCATCACCCTGCGTCATGGGGGCAGAAAGTCCCATAAACATCACGTGATCGCCACCACGTTCCAACGCGTGCATCCCGCCTGCCGGGATCACAGCGCCCTCGACCAGATGGCGCATTTTCATCACACCGTTGGCATCTTCGGAATGCGTGTGCAACTCGACCTTCTTGGCCGCGTCGGACGTCACCCCCACCAAACGGTCATCGACCGCACCATGGTTCATCAACATCATAAACGCCGCACCGCTGGTGGCAGACTTTCCCGACGCGCGGGCATAGGGGTCTTGCACCATAATCGCACCCGCAGATGCAGGAAGGTTAAAGCAAACAGTCAGGGCGGTTGCCAAGCAAAGAGTTTTGAAGGACATCATGTCTCTCCTGTAGAAGATAATTATTGGAATTAGAACTCAGAACACGCTCAAGCGACCGGTGGTCCGCGCGCCGGAGGCACCATCACATCGCGCGCAGAATGGGGTTGCCCGCTGTCAGTTCTGAATGCGCGGTAACCATGATAGTGGTGGTGCAACTGCGCCGTGACCTGTGGAAGCACAGCAGTCAATGCTAGCGCGCATTCCACGCAGTGCGCAGGTGGCGACGTCGGCTGGCCGCTGGCATCAATATAGATCGTAACAGGTCCGTTTGCGACACATAAAACTGCCTCGCCTACCGCAGGCGCCATTGCGCGCACCTGCGCCAAACCAACGCCGGAGACCGCAATGGCCAGAACCATAATTAGGGTAGAGATTATTCTAGACTGGACGCGCATGCCCGCAGTAAAAACCGCTCGATAAGAAACTACAAGTCAATCTCAAAGAAAAAGACCCGACCTCATGGACGGATCTCGCAACTTTCATTACTAGGTCAAAGACCTCAGGCCAGTTCGGCCTGCGCCTTGGCGATTTCTTTTTTAATTTTAAGAGCCGTATCGGACAGCTCCGTATCTTTTGCTTTGGCCATGAACATGTCCAAACCACCCCGGTGATCGACCGTCCGCAGAGCCGCAGCACAAATGCGTAATTTCACACCACGTTTCAGAATTTCAGACTGCAAAGTCACATCGTTCAGGTTGGGCAAAAACCGCCGACGGGTTCTATTTTTTGCGTGGCTGACATTGTTGCCAGTCATTGGGCCTTTTCCGGTCAATTCACAACGGCGCGCCATATCGAGTTCCTCACTTAATTCCTGTCGCCTTGCGCTTTATCATACACGGACCACACCGCATAGGCGCCAAGCTTAGAAGCCGTCGTTTATTGCCTTAGGCGATGGGCGTCAAGCGTTTCTGCACAGCTTTACCGAGATAAGTTCCGCATGGGTCACATTATCACTGGATAGCACATCCGTTCACTGCGGGATACCTGTACCCTTGGGCGATCAATGCGCGCCACAATGATTTGAGGATCTATAAACAGAACCAAAAGCAAAGGCCCGAATCAACAACCCACAGTCCCGATCTGACAGTGCCCTTGGAAGTGGACGCGCAGACACCTGTCCACAGTGACACACAACCGGGACGGATTTCCGGCGCCATTCCAACCGTTAACCCTGCGCATCAACACGATCCAAAAGCGTTTTGAGAATCCCTTGCGCGGCGCTTTCGGGCGTAAGATCGCCCCGTTCCACGGCAGAGCCCGCCTGCACCATCGCAGCGCGCACCGCGTTGTTTTGCAATCCCTCAAGTAATCCCTGACGAACCTCTTGTTCAAACCAATAGCGCGCCTGAGCCGCGCGGTGATGTGCAAAATGCCCCGCCTTGCGGCGCCAATCACTCAGCGCTGTCATCTCGTCCCAAGCCGCTGCAAGCCCGTCTTGGGTCAAGGCCGACACGAGCATTGCCTTGGGAAAGCCTTCGGGATCTTGTTCGCGTTTGCGCATCAGACGCAAAGCGCCGGCGTAATCGGCGCAGGCCCGCGTCGCAGACGCAACCAGATCGCCATCAGCCTTGTTGATCAGCACCAGATCAGCAATTTCCATAATACCGCGCTTCACACCTTGCAACTCGTCCCCACCGGCCGGCGCCAGAAGCA
>CALGTJ010000564.1 GCA_937901435.1 uncultured Rhodobacter sp.
GGATCAGACTGGTCGGACCATTCTGCAAATCGGGCATCGACGCCTTGTAGGCCTCGTCCACCGCAAAGTCTTCGGGATAGAGCGCTGACAAGACGGGATATTCCGCCTCACATTCTGCCTCGGGCACACCCGTCAATAGCCGTTGCAAACCGGGGTCGAGCGCATCAACCTCGGACGGGGCGACAGCCAAAGCCCACCGCCGCAAGACCGCAAGGGCCGCGCGGGCCGTTTCTTGATCTGGTGGTGTCTGGTCGAGCGGTAAATGGACGTTCATAGCGCGCTTCTCTCATCCTGTCGCGGGCCTTACAAGTAGGACTGTCCCGCGTGTCTTTCCATCGTTTTCACGAATTTGTTTCGTGCCTTACCTCTTATTCAATCGGGTCCACCTCGCCCAAACCCAAGCAAAATGGGGGTTTCCGCCATTCTTCAAAGCTTTGGATGCGCAATCCGATCACAGACATACTTGACCAGTTCATAGTATCGATCAATATGTTTTCAACTTTTACGGGAATTTTACATTTTTAAGTTGTTAACAAATAATTAACTATTTGGGAGAGGCGCAATCCATCTACGCAGTGAGAATGTCTTTTTCTGAGCAAAACCCGCAAGACGTGCTCTATCCTGACCACGTCTTGCCTCCGCACCAACTGCATCTTGAGTGCAGCCCTAAAGTCCATCTTTGTAAAACAGACAAGCGGTCCTGGACCAGATCACACGGTTCTGTGGGCCTTCACGGCAGAAAAATGCCTGTGCGTGAGAAAAATGACTGTGCCGGGGCTGCGATTTAGCCACAAAAGGCTGCGCGCGGGCAGGCCATGACCCAACACCGCGCGCAGAATCAGGTTAAACCGCGTCAAGAGCCCTCTGCAGATCGCCCAAAAGATCGCGGTGATCTTCGATCCCGACAGAGATCCGGATCAACCCGGGCGTGATGCCAAGCTCCGTACGTTGCTCTTCGCTCAACCGTTGATGCGTGGTGGTGGCCGGATGGGTCACGATGCTTTTGGCGTCGCCCAGATTATTGGAGATCGTGAAAATTTCCAGCGCATTAAGCAACCGGAACGCCGCATCCTTGCCGCCTTTCACATCGATCGACAACATCGTGCCGCCCGCCTCCATGCTGTCCTTGGCCAAGGCGTATTGGGGATGCGAGGGCAGATGCGGAAAGATCACCTTGTTCAGCTTGTCATGCCCATCCAACGCACTGGCCAGCGCCTTCGCCGAGTGCGTCATCGCCCGCACCCGCAAATCCAGTGTCTCTAGCCCCTTGAGCATGACCCAGGCGGTAAACGGACTCATCGCGCCGCCCGTGTGTTTCAGGTAAGGTTCCAGCGTCTTGCGGATGTACTCGCGACTGCCCAACACAACACCGCCAAGGCAGCGCCCCTGCCCGTCAATGTGCTTGGTGGTCGAGTAAATCACCACATCCGCGCCCAGTTCAAACGCGCGGGAATAGATCGGCGTGGCAAAGACATTGTCAACCACGACCATTGCGCCAACGGCATGAGCCAGTTCTGAAACTGATTTAAGATCAATGAGTTCCAGCGTCGGGTTGGACAGGGTTTCCAGAAACACCAGCTTGGTCTCCGGGCGGATCGCGGCCTTCCATGCGGTCAGATCGGTGCCATCGACAAAATCCACGTCGACACCAAAACGTGTCAGGATTTCCTCGACGATATACAGGCACGAGCCAAACAAGGCCCGCGCGCTGACAATATGATCGCCCGCCCGCAGCATCGACATCAGCGCCGCATTGACCGCTGCCATCCCGCTGGCGGTGGCAAACCCATCCTCGGCCCCCTCAAGCGAGGCGATGCGATCCTCGAACATGCGCACCGTGGGGTTGCCATAGCGCGCATAGATGAACTCATCCTCGCCCGTCTTGATAAAGCGCGCCTCGGCCGCCTCGGCCGTCTCATAAACAAAGCCCTGCGTCAGAAAAATCGCCTCTGACACTTCGCCATATTGGCTACGGCGAATGCCGTCATGCACAAGTTTCGTACGGGTGTTCCAATTGTCCGTCATGATGCGCCTCCTTTAGCGCAAATATTAACCCCTGCAGCACATCCTAGAGCATCGGGGGTTCTGACGAACCTCGACCTCTTTAGCAGCATATTTAACGTGGCCCGCAATCCGGTGTACAAATCGCCACCCCGCTGAAATAGCCCCTTCGCAAAGGCAGGTCAACAGCAGGACGGTCCTGTAACCGCATCTTTACAATTGCGGAGTAGTGTTCACCCATCGCGGCACTACCAGATGTTGTGAGGGCTTGCATGGCATACCAAAGCGACCGATCCAAACCCCTTTTCCGCCCCCTCGCCCTGTCTTGGATCGGGCTAGCGGTCTTTGGCCAACGCATCCTCGGCCGGATCTGGCATCACCCACAGGCGATCTGGAACAAACTTAATGCCCCCGAGACCCTGCCCCAAGACATGCTGAGCGCAGAATGCACGGTGGTGCTCTGCTTCAAACTTTCGGTACGGATCAACATTTACACCGGGGGCGACCGGGATATGACCTTTTCGGCGCGCTGCCACCGCTCTAGCCGGACCAGCCGAAATCCTTTCAAACGATTAGTCTGGCGTGTTATCACCGCCATAATCGACATCCTCTGCGGTGTCCTGCGCGGCGAGGCCTACCACTGCGAAACCGCCTGGAAAAATCACATCGCCCGATAATCCTGTGCCCCCGCGGGTCGGATGGCTCAGGCGATCCCGCCAACCGCCTCAGGGCCTCACTCTTCTGTCTGTTCCAACCCGTGCGTCTGAAACAGCTTTGACTGCGCCATAAAGAAAACAAAGACCCCGATCGTCAGACCAAAGGTCTTGAAATTCACCCAGATATCCGTGGGCATCATCCGCCAGATCACCTCGTTCAGCAGAGCAAGTCCGACGAAAAACAGGGTCACGCGCTTGGTCAGGATCATCCAGCCCTCGTGTGTCATCGGCAAGGCCTCGCCCATCACCGATTTCAGGTAACTGTCGCCGCGCCACAGGCCAAAGCCAAGGATCGCGGCAAACAGGGCGTAGATGATCGTCGGTTTCATCTTGAAAAACCGCTCGTCATTGAGCCAGATCGTCAGCCCGCCAAAGACCACGACCAGCACCAGCGTCATGATCTGCATTTTGCTGAGCGTGCCGGTCAGGCGCCACAATAGCAGCGTCGACGCCACCAAAATTGGAATGAAACAGGCGGTGGCCACGATGAATCCTGTGTATTCGGTGCCACCAATCACGAACGCCTTATCCCGCAACCAGATGTAGGCGGCGAAAAAGGCGATGACCGGCCCCAGCTCCAGCCCCATCTTCAGCCCCTGCGAAATCTGTTTTTCAGCCATCAACGCGCTCCTCATTACATCCAAATTCAAGTATGACCGCGTCTCGCACAATCAACCCCGTCACAGCCGTTCTTGGCGGCCTCACCCGATGCGGCGCCCCATTCCCCTGCGAAAGTCAAACCCGAAGGACTGGTAAAGCTTTTCTGCGCCGGGATCCGCGATCAGGCTGATGAAACAGCCTTTCGGCAAATTGACCTCGGCCCAGCCCATCAATTCGGTCATGATCGCGCGCCCCAAGCCTTGACGCTGAAATTCAGGATGCACCGCAATATCCGTGACCTGCGCGAAACACCCGCCATCCCCGATCAACCGCCCCATGCCGATCAAACGGCCCGTCTCTGTACGCAGCCACGCACCATGCATCGTCGCGCCAAGCCCGATGGTGGCCGCCTCGACCGAATACCCGGTCAGCCCAGCCGCGCTGCGCAGGGCAATATATTCCTCTACCGTTGCCGGGCTGTCGGACAGTCGGCTCATGAGTCCAGATCCAGTCCTGTCAGGGCGCGGGCAAAGTCCTCTGGGTCAAATGCGGCGAGGTCATCGATCTGTTCGCCGACGCCAATCGCATGGATCGGCAGGCCGAATTTGTCCGCGAGCGCCACCAGAACGCCGCCCTTGGCGGTGCCGTCAAGTTTTGTCATCACAAGACCCGACACATCAGCGAGTTTCTGGAAGGTTTCGACCTGCGACAACGCATTCTGGCCCGTGGTCGCATCCAGAACCAGCAACGTATTATGGGGCGCGGTGGGGTCTTTTTTACGGATCACACGCACGATCTTGGCCAGTTCCTCCATCAGATCCGCGCGGTTTTGCAAGCGTCCTGCAGTGTCGATCAACAGCAGATCCGCGCCGTCCTGTTCGGCCTTGGTCATGGCGTCAAAGGCAAGGCTGGCGGGGTCCGATCCTTCGGGTGCGGTCAGAACGGGCACGCCAGCGCGCTCTCCCCAGACCTGAAGCTGCTCGACAGCGGCGGCGCGAAAGGTGTCGCCCGCCGCAATCACCACATTCTTGCCCGCCGCGCGAAACTGGCTGGCAAGCTTGCCGATGGTCGTGGTCTTGCCCGACCCGTTCACGCCAACCACCAGCACCACCTGCGGGGTCTTGGCATAGATCGGCAGCGGCTTTGCCACTGGGTCCATGATCCGGTTGATCTCGTCGGCCAGCAAGCGCCTGATCTCATCGGCGGACAGCTTTCGCCCCATGCGTCCCTCGGCCATATTCGCCGTCACGCGCAGTGCCGTGTCGACGCCCATATCCGCCGAGATCAGCAGCTCTTCGAGGCTTTCCAGCATATCGTCATCCAGCACGCGCCGGGTGACGGTGCGCGCCTCTTTGCGTCCCAAAAGACGCCCAAAGAGGCCGGTGCGGGCCGTCGTCGGGGCGTTCGTTTGCGGCGGGGCGTCTTGCGGAAAGTCGATCGGTTGCGGTCTGGCAGGGGGCGTCAGGATCTCTGGCGGTGTGGGGGGCGTCGTGGGGGGCAGCCCAGGCGCAGGGGTGTCAGTCGGCGTTGGCAGTTCGACCGGTGTTTCGGGCGCTGTCGGCTCTGGCGTGTCGGGCATTTCGGTGGGAGCCGGGGGCCGGGACGGTGTTGGATCGGGCGTCGGGGCCGGGTTTGGTGTATCCGGCTCTGACTCGCCGCCGTCGCTGACGATTGCCGCTAACCCATCCTCGATCTTGGAGGAGGATTTAAACAGACGGTCTTTGAGTTTGTTGAAAAATGCCACGCCTGTTTCCCCTGCCCTGTCGCCTCTGAATTCTTTGTCCCGAGGTAATCCCTTCTGCACCGATTGAAAAGAGGTCTGCAAATCGCCCTGAATTCGTCCGAATTGCAAATTACCCTACTTTATTGTGCAATACCCAATATCGGAGCAGCAGGTGACCCGCACCGCCCTTGCCTTTTCTGTCACAAGTCTCGCCCCCGTGCCCTTGCTGGGGCTGGCGGTGGCCTTTGGCGGTGGCTGGGGATGGATCGCCTTGTTATATCTGACGCTTTTCGCCTTCGCGATGGATTATTTCCTGCCCAAACTGATGGAAAATGCGACGGGGGCGGATGAGTTTCCCGCCTCTGATGCGCTGTCGGTCTTGATTGCGCTGGCCCATTTCGTGACGTTGACCTTTGTGATTGCCAGCTTTGGACGTGACATGTCCCTGTCAGAGGCCGTGGCGCTGTACCTTGCGGCGGGGCTGTTCTTTGGCCAGATCAGCAATGCCAACGCGCATGAATTGATCCACCGAGACGCCCCGCTGCTGCGGTTTCTGGGCAAGGCGACCTTTATTTCACTTTTGTTCGGACATCACGCCTCTGCGCATCGGCTGGTGCATCATCGCTACTGTGCCAGTGATCGCGACCCCAATTCCGCTCGTTTGGGCGAAAGCTATTACCGCTTTGCCCTGCGCGCGTGGATCGGATCGTTTCGGGCAGGCCTGCGCGAAGAGAGCAAGCTGCGCGCGAACCGAGGGTCTGGCGTGCATCCTTATGCGATTTACACAGGCGGCGCTTTGGTCTGCCTGGTCAGCGCCTATCTGCTGGGCGGTCTGCGCGGGGCTTTGGTCTATCTTTGCCTGTGTGGATACGCGCAGTCGCAATTGTTGATGTCCGATTATGTCCAGCACTACGGATTGCGCCGTCGCGCGCTGGATACCGGGCGGCTGGAACCCGTGGGCCCGCATCATTCGTGGAATGCACCGCACATGTTCTCGGCGCGCATGGTTTTCAACGCCCCCATTCATTCTGATCACCACACCCATCCGACGCGACCCTTTCCCGCGTTGATCCTGCCCAGTCACGACATGGCCCCTACCCTGCCCCAAAGCCTGCCTGCGATGAGCGTTCTTGCGCTGTTCCCGCCACTTTGGCGTCGCGTGATGGACCATCGCGCACGAAACTGGCAAGTGCGGGGCGCAGGTTAACGCCGATGTGACGGCTGCGCTGTAAAACCCCTCTGGTTTGGTGCGATGGTTTCTGGCAGACTTGGCCCATGACCAGATTTCATTTTGCCCTTCTCGCCATGATCGCCCTGCCCGCCAACGCGAGCGAGCCGATGACCGCCGCCGAGTTCGAGGACTATGTCACGGGCCAAACCCTGACCTATTCGGATGGTGGCGTGACCTATGGGATCGAGGAATACCTGTCCAATCGCCGGGTGCGTTGGTCTTACCTCAACGACGAATGCCACGATGGCTATTGGTACGAAGCGGGTGCCGAGATCTGCTTCGTGTACGAACATAATCCGGGCGAGGCGCAGTGCTGGATCTTTTCCAAGGATCAGGGTCGGCTAAGCGCCAAGTTCATGGGCGCTGAGGACGGTCGCGAGTTGTACGAGGCCCAGCGCAGTACGGAACCAATGATCTGTCTGGGGCCTGACGTGGGCGTTTAAGCCTCTCATCCGCCCCTGCTTGTTGCCACCACCTATAGTCTTTCGCCTGCCGTTTTACCCCTAGAACAAACTTCCTTGCTCTGGTGGTTTTGGTTTTGTCTTGCGCGCTGGTTTTGCGGCGGACCCATTGATCCTGACCCGCCCATCGGCAAACTGGATCTCCAGATCGTTGGTTTTCGCGGCTGCCTTTTTCGTCGTAATCACCGCATCGCCATCGCGCACAACGGCATAGCCGCGCGCCAAGGTCTGCTCGTATCCCAAGGACAAGCGCAGCCGTTCCAGTGCCTCCAACCGCTCTGCCCAGCCCTCGATCTGCGCCTCGGCGGCCCCGGTAAAGCGCGCGCAGAGCCGATCAAAAGCGTCCGATTTGCGCGCCAGATCCCGGTTCAGCGCCTCGGTGCGCAGACGTGCGCCCAGCCGTTCCAATTCGCGCCCCTTGTCGCGCTTGACCCGCAGCGCACCGGGCGACAGACGCTCTGCCAATCGCATCATGTTCCCGCGCCGATCACGTAGCGCGCGCAACAGGGTCGCCGGGCGCAATTGCCCCGCCTTTTCGGACAGTTGCACCCGCTTGCGCTGTTCAACAGCCTTTAACGCGCGCGGCAGGCGGTCGCCCCACAGATCCAGCCGCTGACTGGCCGAGGCCACCAGCGTCTCTGGCCGGGGCAAGGCCCGCGACAGATCGGCAAGCCGTTGGCGGCGTTGTCCCAGACCCTGCGTCAGCGAGCGGGTCAGCCGCGCATCCTGTCCGTCCAGCCATGCCATCAGTTCTAACCGCACCGGCACCGCCAGTTCCGCCGCCGCCGTCGGTGTCGGCGCGCGCCGGTCGGAAACAAAATCGATCAGCGTTGTATCCGTCTCGTGCCCCACCGCAGAAATCAAAGGGATGTCAGAGGCCGCAGCGGCACGCGCCACGCTTTCCTCGTTAAACCCCCAGAGATCCTCGATAGACCCACCCCCGCGCGCGACGATAATGAGATCAGGCCGCGGCAAGGCCCCGCCAGCGGTGAAACTGTTGAACCCCTCGATAGCGCGCACCACCTCTGGCGCGCATTTGGCCCCCTGCACAGCCACCGGCCAAATCAGCACCTTGCGCGGAAAACGATCCCGCAGACGGTGCAGAATATCGCGGATCACAGCGCCCGAGGGCGAGGTGATCACCCCGATCACATCTGGCAGAAACGGCAGCGCACGCTTGCGGTCCGGCGCAAAAAGACCCTCTGATTCCAGCAGTTTCTTGCGCTTTTCCAACATCGCCATCAGCGCGCCCATACCCGCCGGGCGAATGTCTTCGATGATGATCTGGTATTTCGACTGGCCGCCAAACGTGGTCAGCCTGCCAGTCGCGATGACCTCTAACCCCTCTTCGGGTTGCGTTTCCAACCGGACCGCCGCGCCTTTCCAGATGATCCCGGAAATCACGTTCTTGTCGTCTTTAAGATCCAGATAGATATGCCCCGAGCGTGGCCGTGAGACCCGGCCAATCTCGCCGCGCACCCGCACATGGGCAAACTCGCCCTCGATCACACGCTTGATCGCCCCGCTTAGCTCGGAAACAGAGAATTCCGGCGCATTGCCGCCCTCGACAGGGCCTTCGTCGTCATCCTCAAAGAGATCGCTCATCGCACGCACCTTGTCTTGCCTTGATGTGCAGCTTAGAACGCCGCAAACCTGAGGGGAAGAGCGGCATGAACATCCTTATTCTGGGCAGTGGCGGGCGTGAACATGCGCTGGCCTGGGCTGTCAAACAGAACCCGAAATGCGACAGGCTGATTGTGGCACCGGGCAACGCGGGTATCGCAAGCGTGGCAGAATGCGCCGATCTCGAGGCCAGTGACGGGACCGAGGTGGTTGATTTCGTGGTTGAAAACAGTATCGATTTCGTGATCGTCGGACCAGAAGCGCCCTTGGTGGCAGGCGTCGCGGATCGCCTGCGCGACGCTGGGATCCTGTGCTTTGGCCCCTCTGCGGCAGCAGCACAACTGGAAGGCTCCAAAGGCTTTACCAAAGAAATCTGCGATGCCTGCGGCGCACCGACTGCGGCTTGGTCACGGTTTTCCGAGGCCGCCAGCGCCCGGGCTTACGTGCAGGCACAGGGCGCGCCGATTGTGGTCAAGGCGGATGGTTTGGCCGCTGGCAAGGGCGTGATCGTCGCGATGGAACTGGCAGAGGCGCTGGCCGCGGTGGATGACATCTTTGACGGGGCCTTCGGCGCGGCAGGCGCCGAGGTGGTGATCGAAGAGTTCATGGAGGGCGAAGAGGCGTCGTTCTTTGTGCTTTGTGACGGCACCGACGTGCTGCCCATTGGCACCGCTCAAGACCACAAACGCGTGGGCGAAGGCGACACGGGGCCAAATACCGGCGGCATGGGGGCCTATTCGCCCGCACCCGTGCTTGAGGGCGCGGTGGCAACCCGTGCGCTGGAGGAGATCATCAAACCGAGCATGGCCGAAATGGCCCGGCGAGGAACACCGTTTCAGGGCATCCTCTTTGCCGGATTAATGATCAAGGACGGCGCGCCGCGTCTGGTCGAATATAATGTCCGCTTTGGCGATCCCGAATGTCAGGTGCTGATGATGCGCCTTGGCGCACAGGCGCTGGACCTGTTGCTGGCCTGCGCCGAAGGAAGACTGGCCGAAGCCCAGGTGAACTGGGCAGAAGATCACGCGCTTTGCGTTGTGATGGCCGCACAGGGCTATCCGGGGTCTTATGAGAAGGGCACAAAAATTGGTGGGCTCGAGGCGCTGGTCGAGGACAGCCGCCATATGGTTTTTCATGCGGGCACCGCATGGACGGAAGGCGACGTTGTGGCAACAGGCGGGCGTGTGCTGGGCGTCACGGCACGGGGCGACGATCTGGCAGAAGCGCAAAAGTCAGCTTATGAAACCGTCGCGCAGATCAACTGGCCGGGTGGCTTTTTCCGGCGGGATATCGGCTGGCGGGCGCTTTCGGATCGCTGAAGCGATCTGACCGCTTGGGGGCGCTGCCCCCAAACCCCCGGAGTATTTTGGCCAAGATGAAAGCCCTAACGACACCTCAAGGCTGATTTCAGCGAGTCCGGGTTCAAAAATGGCGCGATTTTCCGGGTCTTCAGGTCGCTGCCGATCATACGCGTCGCCATCACGGTCTGCCAGCTGGCATCTGCGGTAATGATCTCTGGCCCTGCGCCACACTCGCGAATACCGCCAGAGATGAAATCTTCACCGATCTTGTGATTGGTCAAACCCTCAAGGCTGGCGATTTCCGTCAGAGAGCGGTTCGAATAGCGCCACACCCGAAGGGTTTTTGCCAGATGGGGCCGGTCGATATAGGCCAGCTCCATCAACCCATCCCCGTCCAGATCTGCCGCGCCCAAAGGAGCAAGCCAGCGATAGCGCGTCCCGATAAAGGGTGTTGCGGTCACCAATCCGTCGCCGTCATAGATCGCCAATCTGGCACCCAGCCGCGCGTCGCTTTCGATCACGACCACTTCGGACGCACCGTCAAAATCCAGATCAATCAGACGGGGCGCGATGTCTTCGAACACACGGGACTCGGGCAGGCGAATGACCACCTCTTTTATCCGAAGATTGGCACAGGCCGCACAGGTATCAACCTGCAGCAAAAGCGCGCCCCACTCAGCCGCATCCCCAAGAACCGCGTGATTGTACCGATCTGTTGGCTCTTGGTACTGCGCGGCGAGCACGACATTCAGAGGGGCCGCCCACACAGGCGCACCCGTAAACCCTGTCAACAAACACAGCGCCAGGAACGCGCGGCGGGCGGACGCGGTCGACAGGCAAGACGCCAGACGCCGCGCCCCGGCCCCTGCCTCCGCCTCCGCCACAGCCGTCATCAGATCTGCTTTTCAGGCATATGCACCACAAGACCGTCCAGCGCGTCGCTGACCTTGATCTGACAGGTCAGGCGAGAGCGTTCCGGGTTTGGCTCATACGCA
>CALGTJ010000565.1 GCA_937901435.1 uncultured Rhodobacter sp.
GTCTGTTTTGACCTGCCGTTGGATGCGCCGCTGGAACTGCTCGGGCGTGCGGTTCTGAACATCGCCTTTACATCGGATGCCCCCGTGGCGCAGATCGTGGCGCGTCTTTGCGACGTCTCGCCGCAAGGGGTGTCCCAACGGATCAGCTATCGACCCTTGAACCTGACCCACCATACCTGCCACGAGACGCCCGAAGCCCTGAACCCGGGGCACCTTTACCGCGCCAGCATCGCGCTCAACGAATGCGCCCACAAGCTGCGCGCCGGCCATACCCTGCGGCTGGCATTGTCCAACAGCTATTGGCCAATCGTCTGGCCCGCACCGACAGCCACGACCCTGACGCTTGACCTGCACGAATGCACGCTAGAGCTGCCGGTTCGAACCGTTGCCATGGAGATCGCGCCTGCCGCACCGGCAACTCCACAAGACTTTCCGACCCTAGCCGCCGACGTTCTGCGCGAACCTTCCGCCGCCGCCCGAACCGATCTCATGGGCGACGGAGTGATCGTGCAAGAAACCTTTGACGACTACGGGGCCACCCGCAACCCGAACCATGGGCTCGAAGTCGGAAGCCATGTGACGACGCGCTATTACATCCATCCAGAAGACCCGACCACCGCGCGGTTTGAATCGCTGTGGGCGTTTACCTTTCAACGCGGCGATTGGCGCGTCGAAATCGAAACCGAAAATTCAATGGCCTGCGATGCAGAAAATTTCTATCTGCGCCGCAATCTACGTGCCGTCGAAGGCATGGCCAAAACCGAAGTCATGTCAAAAGAATGGTCGCAGACCATTCCGCGCGGGCTTCATTAACTCATCAACTGGGAGAACTGACATGAGACTTGAGTGGAAAAAGGCATCCGTCGGACGCCGCAACTTTCTGAAAGGTGCCACGGCACTTGGGGCGGCGTCGATGCTGCCGATGGGCTGGGCCAGCCGCGCAATGGCGCAAGAAGACGGCGTTTTGCGCATCCGGTCCTACGGCGACCTGAGCACCATGGACCCCGCGCACAGCGTCGGCGTGGTCGACGAAAACATCCATGCATCGGTTTACAACAAACTGATTCAATATACGCCCGGCACCGAATGGGGTTGGCAGATGGATGCGGCCACCATGATTGAACAGGTGGACCCGACCCATATCAAATTCGCCCTGCGCGATGATATCGGCTTTACCAATGGCCATGGCGCGATGACTGCCGAGGATGTGAAGTTCTCGTTCGAACGGATTGTCGCCGATGCAACGGAATCGCCAAACAAGCCGGACATGGGTCCGCTGAGCCATGTCGAAGTCACTGGTGAGCGGGAAGGCACGATTGTTCTGAACGATCCCTTCGCCCCGCTTTGGACCATCGCACTGCCCTACATCACCGGCAATATCGTCTCCAAAGCCGCGACCGAAGCGGCAGGTGGCCGCATCGGGACCGATCCTGTCGCCGAATCCGGCCCTTATCTGCGCGCAAGCTGGGCGGCAAAGGAAAAGACAGTGCTTAAGCGTAACCCTGACTGGAAGGGTGATGCACCCGCTTGGGACACAATCGAAATCCTGCCGATTGATGATGAAAACACCGCCGAGATCGGCTTTGATGCAGGCGAACTGGATCTGACCCGCGTTTCGCTTGGTTCGGTTGAACGCTACCGTGGTGGCGTTCCGAATGGTGGAGCGTTGATTGAGAACCCATCGCTTTATTACGTCTGGTTGGGCATGAACCTCGACCATCCGAAACTTCAGAACATCAAGTTGCGTCAAGCCATTCAACATGCCATTGACGTGCCGTCGATCCTACAGGCCGCATATTTCAGTGCAGCGGTCCCCTCGACCGGGATCATTGCGCCCGGCCTGATCGGCCACCGTCCGAGTGAAATGGTTGCACCAGAAGCCGATTTTGCCAAGGCCGCCGAACTGCTAGCGGAATCCGGCGAAACCAATGTAAGCCTGACCCTGGATGTGCTGAACAAGACTGAGTTTACCACAACGGCACAGATCATTCAGGCCACACTTGCCCAGATCGGTATCACAGTTGAGATCAACCTTCTGGAATCCGGGGCCTTCTGGGCGAGCGGAGAAAACAAAGACCTGCAACTGGTGCTGAACCGTTTCTCTATGGCGCCCGATCCGTCTTATGCAACGGCTTGGTTCACCACCGAACAGGCCGGCATCTGGAACTGGGAGCGGTTCCGCAATGAAGAGTTCGACATGCTGCACAAAGCTGCATCGGCTGAATCGGACAACGCCAAGCGCGATGAGATGTATCGCCGTGCACAGGATCTGATGGAAGAAAGCGGTGCTTATCGCTTTATCACGCACGAGGCGACGCCAGTGGTGCACTCATCACGTATCACGCCTGCGCTACGCCCTGATGGCCTGCCACTGCTGCGCTATTTCGGCAAAGCATAAAAAAGGAGCGTCGCAATGATTCAATTCGCTTTCAAACGATTTGCCCTTGCGGCGCTCATTCTGGTCGTGGCCGTCACGGTCATGTTCTTGATGATCCGCGCGGTGCCCGGTGATCCGGTATCGATCATGCTGGGGCCGCGCGCGACGCCCGAACTCAAGGCGCGGCTCATCGCGGAAATGGGCCTGGATCAATCCCTTCCCAAGCAATTGTTAATCTACTTCAGCGGCTTGCTGCGTGGAGATCTGGGGGTTGATGTCTTTTCGGGTCGTGACGTCACCACAATCGTATTCGAGCAGTTACCCCACACATTGAAGCTGATCTTCTCCGCCATTGTCTGGTCGGCGCTGCTGGGCATCGGTCTGGGCTGCTATGCCGCCGCGCACCCCAACACAGGGATCGACCGGGCCGCCGCCGCCATATCGGTCAGTTTTATAGCGGCACCGGCCTTTGTCGTCGCCTTGCTGTCGTTGTTGGTGTTCGCGGTGTATCTGCAATGGTTTCCGGCAATTGGTGTAGGCGAAGGGTTCTGGGACACGGCCTGGCATCTGGTGCTGCCGTCTCTTGCCATCGGCCTTAGCTGGGTTGGCTATATCGCCCGACTGGTGCGTGCCTCCATGCTGGAAGTGCTGGGCGAAAACCACATCCGCACCGCGCGCGCCTTTGGGCTGAGCGAACGGCGGATCGTTGGCATCTATGCTCTGCGCATCGCCATTTTGCCGGTCGTGACCGTGATCGGCGTGGGCATGGGCTTCTTGCTGAGTTCGGCCGTCTTCACCGAAATTGTCTTTGCTCGTCCCGGACTTGGCAAACTGGTCATCGACAGCATCACCACCCGGAATTATCCCATCGTGATGGGGGCCGTACTGGTTTCGACAGCACTTTTCGTCATCTCGACCGCCGTTGCCGATTTGATCAACGCAATTCTTGATCCGCGTGCGCGGTCAGGCACTTGAGGGGCGAAATCATGACAGACATCATCGCCGACACATCAAAAAGCCGCTCCGAACTTGCGATCATCATTGCGGGTGTCGCGCGCGACCCGCTGGGTCTGATCGGACTGATCATTGTCGGCAGTATCGTGTTTTCCGCGGTCTTCGCCTCGTGGATTGTTCCCTACGATCCTATTGCGATGAACATTCCCGACCGGATGCAAGGGCCTTCGGGGACCCATCTGCTAGGCACAGACCAGCTGGGCCGCGACACGTTTTCGCGTGTTATTTCCGGGGGGCAGGTTGCCTTGAAAGTTGCCTTGCCCGCTATTTTCGGCGCGATGACCATTGGCCTGACGCTGGGCATGATCGCAGGTTACGGGCCGAAATGGCTTGATAATTTCCTGATGCTGCTCTTTGACACGATCCGGTCCTTTCCCACGGTGATGTTTGCCCTGGCCGTTGTCGCACTGGTCGGCCCCAGCCTGCAAACCGTGGTCTTCGTGGTCATGGCAACCTCGATCCCGACCTATGGAAGGGTGGCGCGGACCCAGACGCTGACCTTGCGCAACAGCGAGTTCATTCTGGCCGAGCGTGCGATGGGGGCCAGCATGGCGCGTATCTTGGGCGTGCATATGCTGCCCAATATCATCGGCGTGCTGGCTGTTCTGGCGGCGATGGACATTCCAACCGTGATCGCGCTGGAAGCCGGGCTCAGCTTTTTGGGATTGGGCGTGAAACCCCCAACTCCCAGTTGGGGCGTGTTGCTCAAAGACGGATACGCGCTAATCCGCCAGACGCCGTGGCTGGTTGTCGGGGGCGGTCTGCCGATCATTCTGGCGACGCTTGGTTTCACTTTCCTTGGCGAAAGCCTGCGCGACGTTGTGGACCCGAAGCTGAGGAAGAACCGATGACAGAGACATTGCTGGAAATCGACAACCTGAGTGTCGACTATGAAACCGCGCGCGGGGATCTTAAGGCGCTGCGCGACATCAGCTTTGATGTGAACAGGGGCGAAATCGTCGGCATTGTTGGCGAAAGCGGATGTGGGAAATCAACGCTCATCTCTGCGATCCTGCGTTTGATCGCGCCAAACACGCGCTTTCGAAACGGTGCCATCCGCTTCAAGGGTGAT
This sequence comes from uncultured Rhodobacter sp., assembly GCA_937901435.1. The sequence continues at coordinate 4,464 of CALGTJ010000565.1, forward strand.
GATCTGTTGACCCGCACCGAGGACCAGATGCGCGCGTTGCGCGGCGGCGACATTTCAATCGTATTCCAGGACCCGATGCAGACCCACAACCCGGTGATCACCATCGGCAAGCAGATGGTCGATATTCAGCATCGGGCAATGACATCAAAAAAGGAAAAGCTGGCAACCGCTGCCAAAATGCTGGGGGCCGTCGGCATCCCTGACCCCGAGGCGCGGCTGAAACAATATCCGCACGAATTTTCCGGCGGCATGCGTCAGCGGATTGCAATCGCGATGGCGCTGATGTCAGAGCCGGACCTGTTGATCGCGGATGAGCCGACAACGGCACTGGATGCAACGCTTGAAGTGCAGATCATCGAACGGCTGAAAGACCTTCAGCGCGATTTCGGCTGTGCGATCTTGTTCATCTCGCACCACCTTGGCGTGATCGCGGAACTTTGCGACCGTGTGGTGGTGATGTACGCAGGCGCCGTGGTTGAAAGCGGCACCGTGCGCGAGATTTTCCATAACCCAAAGCACCCTTACACCCGCCGTTTGATTGAATGCGATCCGGGCCATATCAAGGCCCGCGCCCGTATTCTGCCAACGATCCCCGGCGAGGTGCCAGATCTGGCAAATCTACCTGACGGGTGCATCTTTCGCGACCGCTGCGATCAGGCAGTGGCACGCTGCGCACAGGTGCCGCCCCTGACCCGCCTCAGCGAAGGGCACAATGCCGCCTGCTGGCTGAACCATGCGGAGGAAGTGGCATGAGCCCGATCCTTGAGGTCAAAGACCTGAAAACCAACTTTGGGTCCGTCAACGTTCTGGCCGGCGTCAGCTTTACCGTGGAGCAGGGCGAAACCTATGCGATGGTCGGCGAAAGTGGTTCGGGCAAGACCACTGTCATCCGCGCGATTGCCGGACTTG
>CALGTJ010000566.1 GCA_937901435.1 uncultured Rhodobacter sp.
CAGCGTGATGGCCAGCAGCGCAGGTGCATCCATCAGCATCCCCAATGCGAGATAGATCAGCGCCACCAGCGCCACAATCACCCAGCGGTTCACCTCTAGCCCGCTGAGAAAGCCGCCAACCGCGTTGGTCATGCCCGACAGCGCCAGAAACTTGGAAAACAGCAGCGCGCACATCAGAATGGCAAAGATCATGGCGGTGGTGCGCATGGTTTCCAGCAAGGTCTCGCGCAGGGCGATCCCCTTGATCCCGCGATGCCGGATCAAAGCCAGACAAAAGGTCAGCGCAGCGCCAATGCCCCCCGCCTCTGTCGGGGTGAAGATCCCCAGATAAAGGCCCGACACAATCGCCACGATGATCAGCACCAGCGGTCCTGCCATGCGCAGGGACAGGATCTTTTCCTTCAGCGTGAACCGCTGCGTTTCCATCGGGGCCAGTTCGGGGGTGATGCGCACCCGGATCCAGATCGCAAGGCACAGGATCAGCGCGAACAAAATTCCGGGGATGAACCCGGCAATCAGCAGCGCGCCGATGGAACTGTCGGTCAGGATGCCATAGACCACCACCAGCGCCGAAGGCGGGATCATCACCGCCAGCGTCCCCGCAATGGCGATCGAGGCCGAGGCGAGGCTTTTGTCGTACCCACGGTCCAGCATCTGCGGCAGGGCCAGTTTGGTGAACACCGTCGCCGTCCCAACGGACGACCCCGAGGCCGCACCAAAGGCCGCAGCGCCCAGCGTGGTCGAGATTGCCAGACCACCGCGCAAACCGCCCAGCCATTTGGACGCGGCCTCGAACAGGTCTTCACCCAGACCCGCGCGCATGGCGAAAAAGCCCATCAGCAAAAACAGTGGGATAACCGAAAAGTGAAACGAATGGGTGGTGTCAAAGAACACTGTCGACAGCAGCGCCGTCGAGGCGTTGAAGCCGACTAGTGCGGCCAGACCCAGCGCGCCGACAAGGCCCAGCACCACCATCACGTTGACGCCCAGCAAGATCCCCGCGAACAGCCCCGCAGTGCCAAGCAGACCGATGACCAGATTGCTCATTCACCCTCCTCCGCGTTGGCGTCCGGCAAGTGGCCCCCAAGGGCGACCACGGCCGCATCTATCAGGAATTGCACCGTCAACAGCGCCATGCCCAAGGCAATCGCGCCCTTGATCGGCCACAGGGGATAGCGGATCGAGCCGCGTTCTATCTCGCCGATGGCATAGGATTTCGCCGCCAGCCTCCACCCCGCATAGGTGGCCCATGCAAACAGCAAAGCCCCCGCCAGCATGGCAAAGACGACCGCTGCCCGGCGTGCGCGTGGTGGCAGCGCGCGGGTCAAGAGCACGACCTTGATATGCCCGCCCTCGTATTGGGTCATGGCCAGCGACAAAAAGACGATGATCGGCAGCGCGCCTTCGGTCATCTCCAGCGTGCCCGCGATGGGCGCATTAAAAACGTAGCGCATAAAGACATTCGCCACCACAAGGACCATGACGGCCATCAGGGCTATGCCTGCCGTCAGACCACAAAGGGTCAACACGCGGCCAAAGCCCGCGCGAAAGCGTAGGATAATGGGCATCGGATCTCTCCTGACGGTTACCGGCGCGGAACGGGTCCGCCCCGGTACTCTGTGTTCGATACTCTGTGTTCAGAATTTCAGCTTGGCGACAACATCATCCGCCGGCACGTCCAAGGCTTTGGCCTTTTCGAACCATTCGGCGCGCACGGCCTGCACCTTTGCATCATCGACCAGCGCCTGAAATTCGCTGGCTGGAAAATCGATGACCTCGACGCCAAGCTCGCCCTTCCAAAGCTCGCGCACGCGGGCGGCGTCGTCGTCAAGCATCCGGCTGTACTCAACCAGATAGTCATGGCCCAACTGATCCACCACAGCGCGGGTTTCGTCGTCCATGCCATTGTAGCTGTCGAGGTTCATTGCGATAATATGGCCAAAAGACGCGCCAAAGGGCACTTCCATATAGAATTTCGCCACCTCATCGTATTTCCATCCGCGCGCCAACGCCGGGCCAATGGGCGTACAGTCGATGACAGAGCGTTGCAGCGCCTCATAGGCGTCTGACGTGGTGATCGAAACCGGCGTGGCGCCCATCGCCTCGATCAGGGCGGGGTAGGCAAAGCCATAGGACCGGATCCGCAAGCCCGCCATATCAGTCACCGAACGGACCGGCTTGTTACACAGCAGCCCGTAGTTCTCTAACGGGCGAAAGCCGACAGCGCGCATGTTCTGCTGCGCCATTTCCTGTGCGAATTGCGGATATTGCGCGTGCCAGGCCTCCAGCGCCTCGCCGACGCCTTTGGTGTCCATCGGCTGCGGAATGAAAAAGCCGACCGCATTGTTCAGCGGCAAAAGATCCGGGAAATAAGGTGTAATGACGTCGCCAAAATCGCCAACCCCGGCGGCCAGCGCATCGGGGATCTCGCGCGCCTTGGCAACAGAACCGCCCCAGAACATCTCTATCTGGTGCTTGCCGCCAGTGCGCTCTGCGAATTGATCGACAAACCACTGGGTCGTGATCGCCTGCGCGTCGCCTGCCCCCTGGGGATTGGACGTGATCCATTTGTAAGTGTCCGCAACCGCACCGCTTGCCAGCACGCCTGCCACGGCCGCAATAGAAACTAGAGCCTTCATTGTCAGTCCTCCCTTGCAATCGACCCCTCCGATCGATTCCTGCAACAGGATTGACAGAAAGCCCGTCATGCCAAAAATACTATTTTGACATGGCTCCCATGCCGAACGGGTATGGTCAGTGCCAGATGTCGCGATCCACAAGGTCTGCGACGATCTCTGCGATGGCCTCTTTGACCACATGCACCGCCATGTTGCGCCGCTGGTCGGTTTTGATCGCACAGCACAGCCGCCACTGGATCTCTGGCTCGATGATCGGGGCCGCCGTCAGCGTGCCCAGATGAAATTCGGTCAGCACCCCGCCAAAGGTCAGCAAACTGAACCCATGTCCGTCGCGCACAAGTGCCTTGAGGTGCCAGACCCCATCGACCCGCTGAATGACATTCAGACGTAGCCCGATGCCTTCGGCGTGTTGATCTGCCAGCAACCTCAGATAGTTAGACCGCGACGGCATGACCAGCGGCAGGGCCGCGGCCTCTGCCAATGTATAGGCCGGCTTGTCCAGAGACCCCGCCCGCCCGATCAGATGCAGCTTTTCGACCAGCAGTTCCTGACTGGTGATATCCGGGCGTTCGGGCGGGTTATGCATGACCGCAAGGCCGATCTGGCCAGTCAGCAGGAGGTTTTCCAACTCTCGGCTGAACCCCTCGCGAAAGCGCAGTTCGATCTCTGGGAAATACTCTTTGACCCGGCGCAACAAGGGCGGCGCGATGAATTCACCCGGCGTCGGCGGCATCCCGACGACCACCGTGCCTGCCGGTTTTTCCGAACTGGCCGTTACATCGTGAAAGGTCTGCGCCAATTGGCCGAAAATCGCATAGGCCCGGTCCAGCAGGATCTTTCCCGCCGGGGTCAGATCGACGCCCCGCACAGATCGGTCAAACAGCGCCAGGTTCAATTCGCGTTCCAGATTTGCGATCTTGCGGCTGAGGGCGGGCTGAGCGATGTGCAATCGGTTCGCCGCCCG
>CALGTJ010000567.1 GCA_937901435.1 uncultured Rhodobacter sp.
ACACACCCTCGCCTCGATGAATAATCCGGGCTAATAATCATGGATATGCTCCAAAATCAGTCTGCGTTTGGGCAGCGAGGTCAGAGTTTCTGCCAGATCCGCGACCTTCACCATCATCAGATGACGATAATCCACATATCCCTGCCGGGCGAAACTATGCATCGCGCCACTGATTTCTGCATCCAGTGACGTGGCGGTGAACATAATGTCGTCATTTCCCGCGATCTCGACAAAATCCGCGCCAGCCTTGGCCATTTCATCCAACAAGACCGTCAGCTTGCGATAGCGTGGGGTTTCGACCACAACGCCAGTGTCGAGGCGCTCGATGATCTGCACTTCGCTGAACCCGGCCAATTGATCAGCGTCAAGCCCTTTGACCACCATGCGCAGCCGCAAAGCGTCCGGTGCCATTCCTGCGACAGCCGCCTTGATCGCCCCGGCATAGGCCGCCTTGGCGCGATATTCGACCCCTAGCGCAAACGCCCTCTCTTGGTCGCGCAGGCTGTCGCTGGCCTGATCTGCCAGAACCTGTGCATTGGTGGCGAAATCCCATTGATACCACGGCACCTGCTGCAGGAATTTTGCGTAGTCACCCGCCTGATCTGCCGAAAGAGCCTCTAGAGGGGTGCGCGCAGGCCCACGCAACGCCACAAACACGCGCCCCACCGTTTCCTCATAGATAGCCTTCAACGCCAGTTCTGCACTGAAACTGACCCCGATCACATAGATCGTCTGTTTGGTGTCACCGTCAAACCCGCCATGCTGCGCGGATTGCTGATGCAGGGTGCAAAGCGACGACCAAAACCCCCGGATCGCCCGGAAGAACCCGAAATCATGCGGGTCGCCTGTCGAAATCACCTTGGCGTAATCGTCATAGGCATGAACGATGTGCCATTCCGGATAGGTCAACAGGGTGCGCGCCTCTTGTCGGTGCTGCTCTGGCGGCAAAAGCGCGGCATAAGGTGCCGCCAAACCATCGCCCCGGCACATCGTTTCGACATATACCACGGGCGCAAGCAGGGCGGCGATTAACAGGATCACCCCCAAAACCAACCGCTTGACCCAGCGCCCCAGACCCCTCATGCCTTTCGATCCAGCGCCACAGTCGACCATAGCGCAAAGCCCCCCAAGAATACATGTGGCAGGTTCGCGAACACCCGCCCCAAGGTAAAGGACATGCCCAATGACTCGTGCGTAAAGATCCCCAGATCAAGGTATCCCCAGCCCGTGAAAAATCCAAACACGCCATCGCCCAGATAGGCCGCCCCGAACAGCAGCAGAAACATCCGCGCCGCGCGGTGTGACATTATCCCCGCCACCAGCGCCCACAGGGCCGAGGCCACATGCAGCGCGTCGTCAAAGATGTCCAAAGCAAAGACGCCAATGGCAAGGCCATCGCCGTCCGTCAGCCCCGGCACATAATTCAGCGAGGCGGCTCCAAGCAGGGCGATCACATAGGAGAAACAGATCTTTTGCAGGATACTCATAAGCTCTCCAGATAGCGGTCCCACAGGTTGTTGCGGAACAACACACCGGGGTCGAGTTGGCGTTTCAGGGCGGCGAATTCGCTGGCCCGCGCGTAAGCTTTTGTGAATTGTGCAACGCTCGCATGCGGGCGATAGGGCAGGTAATATGTCCCGCCGATCGCGGTAATTCCCTCTACCAGTGCGCGGGTCATCCGCTGCATGTCGGCCTCGGCCCGCGCGGTCATTTCCTGACTGAACGACATCACGGCGGCGATGCGCGGGGCGGTTGCATAGGACAGTAGGCTTTCGTCGTCTTGCGCCACATAACGCAGGGTGACGTTCAGAAACTCTTGATAAGACGCAGGAATTACAGTGCGACAGAGGGACAGAAAATCGGTGAACCGATCGAATCCGATGAAATACTCGTGCAGGATATCAGTGCGCGCCGGATCTCTGTCCGCCAGCGTCACGACCGGTTCATTGATCAGACTGTTGCGTGTGGCGGCCCCGTTGAACAGCGGACCCGCGGTTGTTTCCGTCCACCAGCGCAACCGCTTGATCGGCTCGCGCCCCAATTGCGCCCGGTACAGCGCCCGCGCCGCCTTTGCCGCCATGCCAGAGCCAGAGGCGGGCGGCAGGTCGTTCTGATCCTGCGCCGCGCGATAGCTGGTCAGTTGGGCCTGCTCGAAAAACTGCGCGCGCCCCACGTTCAGCCTGCCATAGGCCATCGTGACGGCGGGATCGTCCAGCGCATCCTGAAACGCGGGTGCAAAAGCCTCTGCATCCATATGGGTGTAGGTCGGGTCAAGGCGCTGGTTTTTCACCATTTCCACCTGCATATCCACAATCGCCCCGGTCAGGCCGTACCCGCCCATCGTCGCGTTGAAAATCCTAGTGTTTTCCGAGCGAGAGCAATTCAGCAGATCGCCGTCTGGCAGGATCAGGCGAAAGGCGCGCACGGTCGCACCCATCGGGCCAAAGGGTACAGGCCAGCCATGGGCATTGACGCAGAACGTCGATGCGACGC
>CALGTJ010000568.1 GCA_937901435.1 uncultured Rhodobacter sp.
TCACGCAATCGCCAATAGGGGATCAGCTTGGTCCCGTTCAACAAATCCTCGGCATCGGCCAGCACCGCCTGCCAGCGTGCGCCGGTGCCTTCGGGCACTGTCAGGCCAAGCGCCTGTTGTTGGTTGTCATTGGGCACCCATTCCCCGACATTGTCGGTTTCTCCCACGACGCGGTCCCAGAACATCCGGTTTTGGGCAATCATACCAAGGAACGCGCTATGAGCGGCACGGGTGTGGGTTGGGTCGGGTTGCTGTTGCAACGCGAAATAGATCATCGCCATCCGATCCAAATCGCGCCCAAACTGCATGTCCAGCGCATTCAGATAGGATGTGTCAGCGGCGAGCAAGTTCATCTTGTCGCTGCTTTCATTGATCCGCGCAATCGAGTCTGTGGGGTCGAAGGCCAGAACAAGCTCGGCAAACCCGGTCAGGAAATGGGTATAGGCGGCGAGCCAGGCGGCATCGGCGGTGTCAAAGTGGATGACGGGCGCGTCGATAACGGTGACCGCGCTGCCTGTCATCGCCAATCCACCGATCTCGATGACAGATTCCGCCGGGTCACGGGTGCCATTCATATTCACGTCAAACCAGAGGTCGGTTATGCGGATCGACAGGTCAACCACATCACTGTTGCCGATTTCAACAAGCGGCGCGCGGGCTCTATCTAGATCGGCGATCAGTGTTGTGAACAGGCTCTTGATTGCATCGGGTGTGAACGGATCCGGGTCGGGATTGGCGGGGACGGGCAAGCGCAGAACGGGCAGTTGGGTGCGCTCTGCGTTGATCCCCAGACGCCAGCGGGTTTGTAACGTCGTCTCGATTGCGCGCAAAAACCGCACACCACCGAGGCCAAAATGTGTGGTGGGGTCACTTGCGGTCAAACGCGCCTCGGTTGCGGCAAGGCCGACCTCAGCGATGGATTTCGAGACATCAAAGCCCTGTGCCGCAGCAGCGCTTGCGGACAGAAACAGGGCGGAAAAGAGGGTGCGTAACATGGCACCAGCCTAGGCGCATTTCACGCCACAGCAACGAAAAAGGCGCGCTGGGGATCCCATGCGCGCCTTTCTGCAAATTTTGACGAAATCTTAGGTTAGCGACCCGTCAATCGCCTTACAGGCCTCGACCAGACCTTTGACCGCGTCTACAGATTTGTCGAACATCGCCTGTTCGTCCTTGGTCATCTTGATGTCGATGACCTTTTCGACGCCGCCGGCACCGATAACGGTCGGCACGCCGACATACATGCCTTTCAGGCCAAACGCGCCATCGACATAGGCCGCACATGGCAGCACGCGCTTTTGGTCTTTCAGATAGGATTCGGCCATCTCGATGGCAGAGGTGGCAGGGGCGTAAAATGCGGAACCGGTTTTCAGCAGGCCAACGATTTCGGCACCACCATCACGGGTGCGCTGGATGATCGCGTCAAGTTTTTCCTGACTGGTCCAGCCCATCGCAACCAGATCGGGCAGTGGGATACCGGCAACGGTGGAATAGCGCGCCAGTGGAACCATCGTGTCGCCATGACCGCCCAGAACAAAGGCGGTGACGTCTTTCATCGAAACGCCAAATTCCAGCGACAGAAAGTGGCGAAAACGAGCGCTGTCCAGAACACCGGCCATGCCGCAGACTTTTTCGTGGGGCAGGCCAGAGAATTCGCGCAGAGCCCAGACCATCGCGTCAAGCGGGTTGGTGATGCAGATGACAAAAGCGTTCGGCGCATGGGCTGCAATGCCTTCGCCGACGGATTTCATGACCTTCAGGTTGATGCCCAGCAGGTCATCCCGGCTCATCCCCGGTTTGCGCGCGACACCGGCGGTTACGATGCAAACGTCTGCGCCTGCGATGTCGGCGTAATCGGTGGTGCCGGACATGGCCGCATCAAAGCCTTCGGACGGGCCGGACTCTGCGATGTCGAGCGCTTTACCCTGCGGGACGCCATCCGCGATGTCGAACAAAACGACGTCGCCTAGTTCTTTCATAGCAGCCAGATGAGCGAGCGTGCCGCCGATCTGTCCCGAGCCGATAAGGGCTATCTTCGGTCTGGCCATTTTAGAAATCCTCGGTGCAATTGATTATGGCGAGGTGCCTAGTCTTTCCGGCGCGCCGGTGCAAGTCTGCTGCGGTGCGGCACCGCGTTTACCCGACCCTGATCGGTGCGCGCTATGGTAGCATTCTTTGGTTAACCGTTTAAGCTCGAGAGATTATTGACAGGCCAGCCCGATGCAGACTGACGTCACCTTTTTCGCACTGGCGATCCCGGCGGTGCTGTTCGCGGGGATCTCCAAGGGGGGATTCGGCTCTGCGGCGTCTTTTGCCGCCGCGCCGATGATGGCCTTGATTCTCGAACCGGCAGAGGCGGTTGCGGTTTTATTGCCTCTTCTCATGGTTATGGATTTCGCAGGTCTCAAACCCTATTGGAGGCAGTGGGATCCGCGCACGTCCATGGTGCTGATTGCTGGCGGTGTGCCGGGGATGTGTCTGGGGGCGGCGTTGATAACCGTGACAAATCCGGATGTGTTCCGTTTGCTGATCGGGCTGATATCGCTGGGGTTTGTGATCTATCAGATCAGTCGCGCCCGTGGCTGGCTGCGCGTTCGGCAACGGGCGATGTCGGATCGCGTGGGGCTGATCTTTGCCGCTGCGGCTGGATTTACCGGGTTTGTCGCCCATGCAGGCGGGCCGGTTGTCTCTGTCTATATGCTGACGAAGCCGCTGACAAAGCTGGAATATCAGGCCACGACCGTCTTTGCTTTTTGGGCGACCAATCTGGTGAAATTCACCCTTTATGTCGCGATTGGGCTTTTGACGTGGAGCACAGCCTTTGCGGGTCTCTATCTGGTGCCCGTTGCCCTGATCGGCACTTATCTGGGGGTTTATCTGCATCGCATCGTGCCTGAGGCGCTGTATTTCACGCTGATCTACGTGTTTTTGACCGCCGCAGGCACGAAACTTATTTTTGATGCGCTGGTGTGATTGCGACCCTCAGCGCATGGAGCCAATTCGTTAAAGACTAAAGCGCCGTGCCCGATGTTGGCAGAACCTCATTCGGTGTCACCTCAAACGCCTGACCAGAGGCCACAAGACAGGTCACGCCTGCGGGATTGGTAACGGTGATCGTCCAAGTGCCCGTTTCCGCAGAGGCAAACACTTCTACCACAGAGTTATTGGGCGCAAGGCCGATAGACTGGCGAACTTCGCCATAGGTCGCAGACAGCCGTTCCACCACAGTTGCGCGTTCGGCGCAGTTGCGGGGCTGCTGGGCAAAGGCATGATCCGCAGCAAGGATCATTGCGCCAACACCCAGGGAGAGTGCGAGAAACTGTTGTTTCATAGGGGTATTCCCTTCAACTCTTCAGGCGGTCCCGTCCGGGCCATCCGGTTTGACCGGCAGCGGGGTTCACCAGATTAAAATAGCTGTCGGACCTATTGCACCCTTGTTTCGTGCGGCGGCCATCCGAGCGGTTCTCCCTCGTCCGACAACACGTAAAGATTGCCTGCGTCTGTTGAAATTTTGGTTAACTCTCCGCGCGACGGCCAACCGGAAAATCTAAAACTGTAGACATCCTGACTGCATCCTGCGGCAATTGGGGGCTTGCGAAGACCTGCCTTGTCGTGATGGTTTGCGCGCAAATAGCGATAGGAATGATACGATGGATCAGGATATGCGGCCCTACCGGTCGGTTCTTTACATCCCCGGCTCGAAACAGCGCGCGTTGGAAAAAGCAAAGACACTGCCGGTGGATGCCATCATCTTTGATCTGGAAGATGCTGTTTCCATTGAGGAAAAATACGCGGCGCGGGTCTTGGTTGCCAGCGCAGTCATAAACGGTGGTTATGGCGCGCGGGTCAAGATCGTGCGCGTCAACGGGTTGGATGCCGAGTGGGGCGCGCTGGATATTGCCGCGATGCGCGACGCCGGGGCTGATGCGATCCTTTTGCCAAAGGTGAGCAGTCCTGTGGATCTTGATATGGTTGGGGCGTTGATCCCCGGTGTGGCTCTTTGGGCGATGATAGAGACACCTTTAGGTATTTTGAATGCCGCTGACATTGCCGCGCATCCGCGGTTAGAGGGATTCGTTCTGGGCACCAACGACCTTGCAAAGGATCTCAATTGTCAGTTTCGCGCGGATCGCCTGCCCCTGATGACAAGTTTGCAGCTGAGCCTACTGGCCGCGCGCGCGCATGGCGTCATTTGCATTGATGGCGTCTACAATGCCTTCAAGGATGACGCGGGCTTGCGGGCCGAATGCGAACAGGGGCGTAGCATGGGGTTTGATGGCAAATCCCTGATCCATCCGGCGCAGGTCGCAATCGCGAACGAGGTTTTCGCGCCATCCCCCGATGAAATCACCTTGGCGCAGCGACAAATCGAGGCGTTTCAAAAGGCAGTGGCTGCCGGACAGGGCGTGGCCGTGCTAGACGGCAAGATAGTGGAAAATCTGCATGTCGCGACCGCGCAGGCCATATTGGCGAAAGCGGCGTCCATCGCAGCAATGGAGTCGACGCAATGATCTGGCTAATTCTCGGGGTTGCTCTTTGGTGGGCGGCGCATCTTTTGAAACGTCTGGCCCCCGGCCTGCGCGAGAGCATGGGCAAACCGGGCAAGGGTGTAATGGCCTTGCTGATCCTGCTCAGCGTCGTTCTGATGGTGATCGGTTATCGCATGGCTGATGGAACGGTCTACTGGGGGCGGTCGCCCATGTGGGTTGGCATCAACAACCTGCTGATGATCGTGGCCTTTTATATTTATGCGGTCGGTGGCCCCAAGGGCAAACGGATCTGGCTGGGCACCAAGCTGCGCCACCCGCAACTGACCGGGTTCTCGATCTGGGCGGTTGCGCATTTGCTGGTCAATGGCGATACGCAGTCGTTTATCCTGTTTGGGGGTCTGCTGGTCTGGGCAATCGTAGAGATGGTCCTGATCAACGCTCAAGACGGTCCATGGACCCCACCGGCCCGCGCGCCTCAGAAGAAAGAGATCACTTATGTGGTGATCACTCTGGTCGTTGTAGCGGTGGTGATGGGCATTCATTATGCGCTTGGCGCGCAGCCTTGGGGGTAGGGATATGAAGCTGTATCGGTTCCTGACAGAGGATGACACCTCGGCGTTTTGTCATAAGGTGACAGAGGCCATCTCAAAAGGGTGGGATCTCTATGGCGATCCGCAATACTCTTATGACTACGCCAATGGCACGATGCGCTGTGGGCAGGCCGTCACCAAAGAGGCTGATGTAGAGTATGCGCCAGAGATGAAACTGGGCGCGCAGTGAGGCCAGTTTGATGAACAAGACAAGCACAGGCCGGTTTTTCGAGGATTACCACGTTGGGGACGTCATCCCCCACGCGGTTCCCCGTACCGTGTCCGGGGGAGAGCGCGCGCTGTATCATGCGCTCTATCCCGCCCGTCACGCGGTTTATTCCTCGGATGAATTCGCCCGTGCCTGTGGACTGCCGCAATCGCCGATTGATGACCTCGCGGCCTTCCATCTGGTGTTTGGCAAGACGGTGCCGGATATCTCGATCAATGCTGTCGCAAACCTTGGCTATGCAGAGGGCCGTTGGCGCGCGCCCGTCTATCCGGGCGACACGCTGCGGGCCGAGTCAGAGGTGATCGGGGTCAAGCAGAACTCTCACGGTAAATCTGGTGTGGTCTGGGTGCGCACGCGGGGCCTGAACCAGCGCGACGAGACCATCATCGACTATGTGCGCTGGGTAATGGTGCGCAAAGGCGACCTTGATGCTGCTGCGCCAGAAATCGTGGTGCCGGACCTGACCCAAGTTGTCGCGCCGCAGACATTGCTCGTGCCTTCCGGTCTCGATTTTTCCAATTACGACTTTGCGCTTGCGGGTGAGGCGCATCGTTGGGGTGATTATACGGTGGGCGAGACCATCGACCATGTGGACGGTGTCACCATTGAAGAGGCAGAGCATATGCTCGCCACCCGCCTGTGGCAAAACACAGCCAAGGTACATTTCGACGCCACTGCCCGCGACGGGGGGCGGCGTTTGATCTATGGCGGTCATGTGATCTCGATGGCGCGGGCGCTGTCGTTCAACGGGCTTGCCAATGCGCAGATGATCGTCGGTTTGAACGGGGGTGCTCATGCCAATCCCTGTTTTGCAGGCGATACGATCCGCGCATGGTCCGAGGTGCTGGACAAGGCGGATACTGACGCGCCCGGCGTGGGGGCGATCCGTTTGCGTCTGGTGGCAACCAAGGGTGCGGCCTTTGTGCTGCGTGGTGAAGATGGAAAATACCTGCCGGATGTGCTGCTGGATCTGGATTATTGGGCCCTGATGCCAAAGTAGGCCAAGATGACGGCATATGTTACTTGACCAAAGCCATTTCTTTGCGCCTAATTTTCAGATGAAACATATTTACGCCCTTCTTTTGAGTCTCTGTCTGGCGGGTCCGTCACTTGCGGCGGACCGCATGGATGAAAAGACCGAAGATTTCGTCGCAGCGAATATGATCGCGATCTTTTATCACGAGCTTGGTCATGCGCTGATCGATATCATGAAACTGCCAATTTTCGGGCAGGAAGAAGATGCTGCAGACGTGCTAAGCGCCGTCTTGATTGACGATTTTTTCACCGGACAAACCGCAATCCGCATTGCCTATGCCACGGCGTTTGGTTTTCTGGGTGATACCGATCTGAACTCTGCGCGCAATCGTGATGTGGCCTATTGGGACGTTCACGGCCCGGATCTGCAACGCTATTATACCTTCGTTTGCCTGTTCTACGGGGCCAAACCCGAGGAACGCGAAGAGGTCGCGCAAAAGTTAAAGCTGCCCAAGGGGCGCAAAGGGACCTGCAAGGATGAATTCGCTCAGGCCAAGCGCAGTTGGGGCCCGGTTATTGATGGATTGATCGCGAACGGATCGGGCAAAACGATCCGGTTTTTGGCGGACCATCGCGTGGATGACTATGGCAAACTGGCCGCCGATGTCATCGCGCGCGAGGTCAAGGCGATGAACAAAGATATGTCGCTGCCAAAGCGGCTTTTGGTGCGGGTCGAGGCCTGTGATACGGTGAATGCGTTCTACAATGCGAAGACGCGCGAGATCACGATGTGCACCGAATTCTCGGAATGGCTGGCAGGCGTGGTCCCAAAGTAGGATCAACATGCGACTCAGTCACGCCTTAAACGGACATTAGGCTATCTTGTGATCACAGCCAGAACTGCTGTGATCACAAAGAGCAAAAAATCGATGCCTGTGCCAAAAAACCACGTCTTATTTTGCGCTGGGGCCGTGACTTGTAACGAAAAATCAGGGAATACGTTGGAAAAGCTGTAATGCTGCGCCTGCGAAAAGAGGAAATGACATGCCAGACGTGAACCGGGGCAACCGCCCACTTTCACCACATCTGCAAATCTACCGCCCGCAGTTGACCTCTATGACGTCGATTTTGACGCGGATCACGGGAAACGCCCTGCTGATCGGTGCGCTTCTGATCGTCTGGTGGTTTCTGGCGGCATCGACAGGGCCAGAGGCCTTTGCAACTGCGAACGCCGTGATCACAAGCTGGTTTGGCGATCTGGTGATGTTCGGATCGCTCTGGGCACTGTGGTATCACTCGCTTGCCGGCGTGCGTCACCTGATCTGGGACACCGGGCGCGGACTTGAGGTGGAAACAGCTGAAAAACTAGGCTGGGCGGTCATCGGTGGCTCTGTCCTCTTGACCATCCTCACCGTTATCGTGATCTGAGGAGATCGAATATGGCATTTCTCACTGACCGCAAACAGGCGTCCCTGATGGGGTCGGCCAAATCAGGCACCAAGCATTTCTGGCATATGACGATCAGTTCGGTCGCCCTGCTGATCCTTGTGCCGCTGTTCATCTTTACTTTTGGATCGGCGCTGGGCCAGTCCTATGGCGACGTCATGGCCTATTATGCGCGACCTTTTCCCGCGATCGTAGCGGCGCTGACGCTTGTCGTTGGCTTTGTGCATTTCAAAAATGGTGTGCAAACCCTGATCGAGGACTATGTACACGGTCTGGCACGTAAAGTGCTGATCATCCTGACGATCTGTCTCAGCTACGGTGCCGCGGCAACTGGCCTGTTCGCCATCGCCCGCATCGCGCTTTAAGCCAAGGAATCTGACGCATGGCTGCTTATGAATATGAAACCCACACCTATGATGTTGTGGTTGTTGGCGCTGGTGGCGCAGGTCTGCGCGCCACTTTAGGTATGGCAGAGCAGGGGCTGCGCACGGCCTGCATATCCAAGGTGTTTCCGACACGCTCTCATACGGTTGCTGCGCAGGGCGGTATTGCCGCGTCGCTGTCAAACATGGGTCCGGACCACTGGCAGTGGCATATGTATGACACGGTCAAAGGCTCTGACTGGCTGGGCGATACGGATGCGATGGAATATCTCGCACGTGAGGCCCCCAAGGCGGTCTACGAGCTTGAACACTACGGCGTGCCCTTCTCGCGCACCGAAGATGGCAAGATCTACCAGCGTCCCTTTGGCGGTCACACCACAGAATTTGGCGAAGGTCCCCCGGTGCAGCGCACCTGCGCCGCCGCTGACCGGACGGGCCACGCCATTCTGCACACGCTTTATGGTCAAAGCCTGAAAAACAACGCGGAATTCTACATCGAATATTTCGCAATCGACCTGATTATGGCCGATGACGGCACTTGTCAGGGGGTCGTGGCATGGAAGCTGGACGATGGCACGATGCATGTCTTCAATGCGAAAATGACGGTGCTGGCGACCGGCGGATATGGTCGCGCCTACTTTAGCGCCACCTCGGCCCATACCTGTACCGGCGATGGTGGTGGCATGGTCGCGCGGGCTGGTTTGCCCTTGCAAGACATGGAATTCGTGCAATTCCACCCGACGGGCATCTATGGCGCGGGCTGTCTGATCACAGAAGGCGCGCGCGGCGAGGGCGGGTATCTGACCAACTCTGAGGGCGAGCGGTTCATGGAACGCTATGCGCCGACCTACAAAGATCTTGCCAGTCGCGACGTGGTCAGCCGCTGCATGACGATGGAGATCCGCGAGGGGCGCGGCGTTGGCCCCGAAAAAGACCATATCCACCTGAACCTGAACCACCTGCCGCCGGAAACTCTGGCGCTGCGCCTGCCCGGTATCTCGGAAAGCGCGCGGATCTTTGCAGGTGCCGATGTGACCAAGGAACCGATTCCGGTGCTGCCAACCGTGCACTATAATATGGGCGGTATCCCGACGAACTACTGGGGTGAGGTTCTGAACCCGACGGCAGATAGCCCCGATGCAATCTCTCCGGGTTTGATGGCCGTGGGTGAGGCGGGCTGTGCCTCTGTTCATGGGGCGAACCGTCTGGGGTCCAACTCGCTGATCGACCTTGTGGTCTTTGGCCGTGCCGCTGCGATCAAAGCTGGGCAGGTTGTCGATCCAGAAGCTGCCAATCCGACACTGAACACGGCAAGCATCGACAAGGCGTTCGACCGGTTTGACACGTTGCGCAATGCCAGTGGCGCTGTGCCCACTGCCGATTTGCGGCTTTAGATGCAAAAAGCGATGCAGGCCGATGCCGCTGTGTTCCGCACCGACAAAACCCTCGCCGAGGGGGTAGAGCGGATGGCACAAGTGGCGGCGAAGCAAAAAGACCTTAAGGTTACGGACCGTAGTCTGGTGTGGAACAGCGACCTGATGGAAACGCTGGAACTCACCAATCTGATGCCGAACGCCTTGACGACAATTGTGGGCGCAGAGGCGCGCAAGGAAAGCAGGGGCGCGCATGCGCATGAGGATTATCCAGACCGCGATGACGTGAACTGGCGCAAGCACACGCTGGCCTATGTGGACGAGAACGATGCTGTGCGGCTCGACTATCGGCCCGTCCATCTTGATCCTCTGAGCGAAGAGAAAGACGGCGGGATCAGCCTGAAAAAAATCGCGCCTAAAGCGCGGGTGTACTAAGGCGAACTGTCCCATGGCGGATGCTCAAAAGCGGCTGATCTGCGTTGCCACCCACCACAAGACCGGAACCATCTGGATCAAGCGGGTTATTATGGCGATGTCAGAGCGGCTGGGCATCCCTTGGCACGGCATATGGGGCGAAAAACAGCTGGACCGGGTGCCCGAGACAGGGCGAGCGTTTCTGTGCAACTGGTCTGGGTTCTTTCCACAAGACCTGTGGAACCGGGACGACACCGTGTTCCTGCACGTGATCCGCGATCCGCGTGACGTTTTGCTATCGGGCTGCACCTATCATCACACCGCCCCGATTGAGGGAGAGGAATTCTTGCACCAACCGCGTCAGGACCTGAACGGCAAGACCTATCAGGAACATCTGAATGCGCTTACCAGCCCAGAGGACAAGCTGCTGTTCGAGATGGAAAACAAGCATGCCGAGACCGTGAAAGAAATGCGCGACTGGAATTATTCCCACCCCGGCAATATCGAATTGCGCTATGAAGACCTGATGGCGGATGAAAGCTGTGAATTGTTTCGCAATGCGCTGACCCAAGCCGGTTTTGCCCCCGATGAGGTGGCAGCCGGGGTCGAGATATTTTGGCAAAACAGCCTGTTTGGCGGTTTGAAAAAGCCAGAGGCGCGCAAGGGGCGTCTTAGCGAACACATCACGTCCAACGGGCGTCTGGCCCGGTGGCAGACCGAAATACCCCACGCCGTGGGTCAGGTCTATGCCGCGCGGTTTCAGGATGATTTGGTGGCGCTGGGCTATGCGCAGGATGCGAATTGGGCGAAAACGCTACGTGCAGATGCCAGCGTGACAGGGCTGTGATGCAAAAGGACATGATGACCTAAATGATGCAGTCTTACCGCCCAAGATCCCTACGACAAAGCATGCTGGCCCTGCCTGCTTTGCTGGGGTTAGCTGCCTGTTCGCAGGCCGCGCAGGATCAGATTGCTCGCGATGCGGCGCGGTCTTCGGCCGGAAAGGTGCTGGCACAACAGTTTCCCGGCTTGCCGCTGCAACCGGCGCTGGACTGTGTGATCGATAATGCCAGCAGCCAGCAGATCCTTTCGCTGGCGGCGGATTCGATCACCGGGCCGACCGCGAATACCGTTGAAATCCTAACAAACATCGTCTCGAAGCCCGAGACACTGACATGCTTGGCCGCCCAAGGGCTGCCCGCGCTTTTGCGATAGGAGAGAGAGATGGTTCAATTTACTCTGCCGAAGAATTCCAAGGTGATGACCGGCAAGACATGGCCAAAGCCTGAGGGGGCCAAGAATGTGCGGAAATTCAGCATCTATCGCTGGAATCCGGACGATGGCAAAAATCCACAGGTCGATACGTATTTTGTCGATATGGACACCTGTGGTCCGATGGTTCTGGACGCGTTGATCAAGATCAAGAACGAAATTGATCCAACCCTGACCTTTCGCCGGTCCTGCCGCGAGGGGATTTGCGGGTCCTGCGCGATGAACATCGGGGGCATCAACACGCTGGCCTGCATCTACGGCATGGATGAGGTAAAGGGCGATGTGAAAATCTATCCTTTGCCCCATATGCCCGTAGTCAAGGATCTGATCCCGGATCTGACCCATTTCTATGCCCAGCACGCCTCTATCATGCCATGGCTTGAGACCAAGACGAACCGCCCACAAAAAGAGTGGAAGCAGTCGATCGAGGATCGCGAAAAGCTGGACGGGCTTTATGAATGCGTGATGTGCGCCTGCTGTTCCACATCGTGCCCCAGCTATTGGTGGAACGGCGACCGCTACCTTGGTCCTGCCGCGTTGCTGCATGCCTATCGCTGGATCATTGACAGCCGCGACGAGGCCACGGGCGAGCGGCTGGATGAATTGGAAGATCCGTTCAAGCTGTATCGCTGCCACACGATCATGAATTGCGCCAAGACCTGTCCCAAGGGCCTGAACCCGGCAAAGGCGATTGCGCATATCAAAAAGATGATGGTCGAACGGGTTGTCTGACACATCTGATAAAAAAGAGCTTCCGGTGGCCTTCAAGTCACCGGAAGATTTCAAAGTCGTGTTGCGGTATCTCTCGGCACGCATGGGATATATCAACCGGGTCGCTGGTGGCGAAAAAAAATTTCTGATCGAAGTTAGCCAGATCTTGCTGAATCTCGGCAAAGGCTTTGAGGATCACTATAATGACAGGGACTTCAACGCGCAGTTCGGGGATGGCTGGACCAGAGGTACGGTCACCAAGGGCGAACTGCGCGAAATTTTGGCAGAGATGATCTTGCCGAAAGACAGGTTCAAGGATTGAGGATTTCCGCGTTTCCTTTTGTTGGCGTCAGGCCTAGTCTGATTTGAAACCGCCAAGTTTAAGAGGCAGACCATGACCCAACCCGCTGACGCCGATGCTCGCCGCGCGATACAGCCGGTGATCTGCTATCCTCCCGACACGCTGACACCGCCTGATTTGGCGCTTTACGCTGCGGCGCGTCAGGACGCGGTGAAAGTGTCAGAGGCGATTGCACAACCGCGCGAGGCGGCCAGTTTCCGCGTCAAGGCGGGACAATTCTTTCGGATTTCGTCGGTTGAGGGTCCGCAGGTGGGCGATCTTAACCTATAGGCGGCGGATGATCTGACCGAACGCTTCTTTTCCGGCAAGACCCGCGCTTTACATGGCACGCATGTCACCACTGGCGAGCGGCTGTGGTCGTCGCTGCCTCATCTGCGCCCCATGGCGACGGTGACGACGGATACGCTGGGATGGTACGGGATCGACGAATTTGGCGGCTCTGTGCATGATGTGATCGGCACGCGCTGCGATCCCTATACGCACAAACTGCTGGATGGGGGCGAGTATCATCATTGCTGTCATTCTAATTTGACCCGTGCTTTGGCCGAGGAAACTGGAATGCCGCTGCAAGAGGCAGAGATGCATGTGCATGACGTGTTGAACGTCTTTATGTGCACCGGATTTACCCGCGACACGGGCCAGTATTTTATGAAAGCCTCGCCCGTGCGACCCGATGATTACATTGAATTCATTGCGGAAATTGACCTGCTCGGCGCGCTTAGCGCGTGCCCAGGCGGCGATTGTTCTGCCACGCATTCCAGTGCTGTTGCGCAATGCTATCCGCTATTGATAGAGGTTTTTGCCCCGCTGGACGGTGCATTGCCCGGATGGGAACCCGCGCCACGAAACAGCTATTCGCGGGCGCATCGAGATTAGGCAAACGCTGCCCTTAACGCAATCTGCACCATGTCGCCAAAGGATTTTTCGCGGTCTTGCGAGGGCAGTTCTTCCCCGGTGATCACATGGTCAGAGACTGTCAGCACCGACAAAGCCCGCACAGCATGGCGCGCAGCTAGGATGTATAACTCTGCCGTTTCCATCTCGACGGCCAGAACGCGGTGGCGGATCATTTGCTCTGTCAGATCGGTGCGTTCGTCATAGAAGGTGTCCGACGAATAGATCCCACCGATATGGGTCGCAATATCAAGCTGTTCAGCAGCGTGTGCGGCAGCCTTTAGCAAGGACCAATCGGCGCAAGGCGCATAGTTCAGCTCTTTGAAAATCGTGCCCGATGGCGTGGTCACGGTCGTGGCGGTCATGGCGATAACGATGTCCCGCAGACCCACTTGGGGTGCAAGACCGCCGGTCGACCCGATACGGATCAGGGTCTTTGCGCCATAATCGCGGATCAACTCGTTCACATAGATCGAAAGTGACGGCATCCCCATGCCAGACCCGTGAATCGTCACCGGATGACCCTGCCATGTGCCGCTATAGCCCAGCATCCCCCGGACCTCGTTAACCAGCTTTGGGTTGTCCAAAAACGTCTCTGCCGCCCATTTCGCGCGATAGGGGTCACCAGGCAGCAGGACTGTTTCTGCGATATCTCCGGGTTTTGCTCCGATATGGATTGTCATGGGTTGCCTCGATTTTGACGATGTCAAACCTGTACCCCGCGCTGGGATGACACGAAACTGCAAATATCGACCAGCGCAGAGTGCGAGAGTTATTCGGCAGCGACCGATTTGGGATCGGCGAGTTCCACAATGTCAAACATGATCCGGTTCAACTCGAAATCCTTTGGGGTATAGACCCGTGCCACGCCGAAGGCTTGCAGGCGTTTGGCGTCATCGTCTGGGATGATGCCACCGACGACGACGGGGATATGGGCCAGCCCTGCCTCTGACATGCGCTGCATCAGATCCTGAATCAGCGGAACATGAGACCCAGAGAGGATCGACAGACCCAGCACATGCGGGTCTTCTTGCTGCACCGCCTCGACGAT
>CALGTJ010000569.1 GCA_937901435.1 uncultured Rhodobacter sp.
AACGCATTAAGTGACATATGATGTTTCAGGACATGTAAGAAACGCTATAGACTGACGTCAGCATTCCAGGCCAGTTCCCGGACCAGTTCCCGGCCCAAATTCCGCTACTCCTTGCCGTCTTTGTCACTCAGGTCGCGGCCCTTTGGATCTGATTTTTCGGGCGTCGTATCCTTGCCATCGTCACGATCATCCGAGGGCTCTTCGGGTTTGGTGTCTTCCACGCCCTTTTCTTCGGGTTGCTCAAAGACGACAATCGTGCCCTTGTCGATCAGGAAAAAACCGGAAACCGTATAGGACACCAGATCGTATTCGGTGTCCTTGCCGCGACCGTTGTCGACGACTTCCTTTTTATTGATCTTCTTTTGCGTGCCGACCGAAATCTCGTACCCATAGGTGCCATCCACCAGATCTTCGACCTGTCGTGCCAGATTGACCTTGGGCACAGAGTTTTCAAATTCCAACGTCAGGACATTAATCTTGCGGGTCTCACTTTTCAGCGTCTCGTGCGGTGACACCGTCAGGGTAACGCCATGGGCATCTTTGGGCCATGTCTCGGCCTCAAAGTCCAGTGTTTGCCCGCTAAAGCGTTCGATCAAAAAGACCTCGCCGTCGCGAAGCTGCGCCGCAGAGCTTGCACCAAGTCCGGCAATCAGAATTGTTGCCGCTGTTGTCAGGGTCCTTAGCATGGCGTCCTCCCCTAAAATAAACTGACCAAATACCCCGGAAAATGCCGGGTTCACGGTCATAGGTTACCGAGTATCGCCTCTTGGGGCAAGTCTGGTCGACAGTTTCATCCTTTGCCCGCCGCCGTAACGGCCATACACCGCGCAAACTACAGACGAATTCCGCGTCGTCCTGCCAGATCGGTGAAATACTGCCACGCCACCCGGCCAGAGCGAGAGCCGCGCGTGGCCTGCCATTCAATCGCCTCTGCCCAAAGGGTTTTTTCGTCGATCTCAACCCCATGCGCCGCGCAATAGCCCCGGATCATATCGAGGTATTGATCCTGCGTGCAGGGGTGAAAGCCCAGCCACAGCCCGAAACGGTCACTCAGCGAGACTTTTTCCTCGACCGCCTCGCCGGGATTGATGGCAGAGCTGCGCTCGTTCTCGATCATGTCGCGCGGCATCAGGTGGCGGCGGTTGGACGTGGCATAGAACACCACATTCTCTGGCCGCCCCTCGATCCCGCCATCCAGAACCGCCTTGAGCGATTTATAATGCTGGTCGTCATGGCTGAAGCTCAGGTCATCGCAAAACAGCAAAAACCGCTGATCACTGGCGCGCAGCAGGTTCAGCAACCGACCGATAGAGGGCAGATCCTCGCGCTGGACCTCGACCACCTTCAGGCTTTCGCCCTGCCGCAGCACCTCTGCGTGGACCGCTTTGACAAGGCTCGACTTGCCCATCCCACGAGAGCCCCAGAGCAATGCGTTATTCGCTGGTAATCCACGCGCGAATTGTAGCGTGTTTTCCAACAGAGTGTCGCGCGCCCGCTCGATCCCGATCAACAGCGGCAGATCCACCCGGCTTACCTTGGTCACAGGGGCAAGGTGATCCGGGTCCACATGCCAGACAAAGGCGTCGGCCTGTGCAAAATCCGGGGCGGGCTGCGGCGCCGGGGCCATCCGCTCCAGCGCCTCTGCCACACGCAACATCAAGTCTTCACTCACGCTTTTGGATCCTGTGGTTCGTCAACATCGTCAACATCGTCAAACTCGTCGTAGATATCCATCAGGCTTTCATCCTCGCCCAAGACACCCTCTTCGCGCAGCTTTTCGTCGCGCTTTTTCTCGACCCGCTTCACCAGTTGGATCGAAATCTCGTAAAGGCCATAGACCACGATGAACAGGATGACCTGCGTGATCACATCCGGCGGTGTGACCAAAGCGGCCAGCAGCAGGATTGCCACCACCGCATATTTGCGCACATCCCCCAGACCGCGCGAACTGACCAGCCCCGCCTTGCCCATCAGCGTCAGCAGGACAGGCAATTGAAAACACAGGCCAAAAGCGACAATGAACTTGATGGTCAGACGCAGATATTCCTGCACGGAGCCCTGAAAATCAATCGCGGCAGAGACATTGGTGTCGCCCACTGTGCCCTGTTGTTGGAACCCGAGGAAAAAGTCAAACGCCAGCGGCATCACCACGTAAAACGCAAAAGACGACCCCAGCAGGAACATGAAGGGCGAGGCGATCATAAAGGGCAGGAACGCGCCTTTTTCCGATTTATACAGGCCCGGCGCGACAAAGCGCCAAAGCTGGTAAGAAATATACGGGAACGATAGCACCAGCCCGCCAAACAGCGAGATCGAGACGGCAACGAAAAAGCCCTCTTGCAGTTTGATCAGGATCAGCCCGCAATTCACCTGCCCGCGCGCCTGCATGGCAGAGCACAAAGGTTCCGTCAGAAAGTTGAAGATCGGGTTCCAGACCGTAAAGCAGATGATCATCCCGATGATAAAGGCAATGGCCGAATGGATCAGACGATTGCGCAATTCCGCCAGATGTTCGATCAGCGGGGCGGCGCTGTCTTCAAGGTCGTCGGCGTTACTCATGCCTCACCTGTGTCTTTCGGTGTTGCCTCTGGCGTGGGGTCAACTTTGGCTGGCTCCGACTCTTTCGGCTTGGGCGCCGCGCTCAGAGTCGGGGCTTTGGTCGGGGCTGTTTTGGTCGGGGCTGTTTTGGCACCAGCCTCTGCCTCGGCCTTTTCCGCCGCTCGCTTGGCTGTCATGTCGTGAATCTTTTTCGACGCAGCCGCACGCTCTTCGCTTAGCTTCTGCGTTTCGGGGCCCTTAGTGGATGTGGCCTTTTGCGTCGGACCACTATCAGTTGCGCCCTTCTCCGTCGGACCTGTCAGATCCGGCGCAGGCGTGTCGGCCTTGGTGGTCTTGGCAGCTTTGCCCGGTGTCCATTTCTCGAACTTGTCGACCGCATCATTCAGCCGGTCCAGCCCCATCTTGGACGGAGAGGTCGCGCTTTTCAGCGTGTTGCCCACATCCTTGATGCCCGCATCGTCGGCGGCATCACTCATCGCACGGCTGAACTCGCGTGCCATGCCTTTCATTTTGCCAGTGAAACGACCGAGCGTGCGAAACATGCCCGGTAAATCCTTGGGGCCCACCACGATCAACGCGACGACCCCAATGACCAGCAATTCAGTCATGCCGATGTCAAACATCTCTTGTTCAGCCTTTAGGCGGACAGGCGCGTTACGCCTTGTCCTTTTCCTGTTCCGGGCTCACGTCGCGTGCCGCCTCGGTTGATTCATCCAGCTCTTTCTTGCTGTCGTCCACACCGCGTTTAAACGCCGTGATGCCTTTGCCGACTTCGCCCATCAGAGACGAAATCTTGCCGCGCCCGAAAAGCACAAGCACCACAACAGCGATCAGCAGAAGACCGGGAAGCCCGATATTGTTCAGCATTGGGGTCTCTCCTTTGCAGGCGGTCTGACGACCGCCCTGTCCCATATCACCGGGTGGTTCTAGGGTTTCACGCGCCCCGATGGAAGCGGCAAAACACAAAATCAGGCGAAATTCACCGTTTCCCGGCGGGGAAGATGCAGTTAGTTTGTCATTAAGTTGACAGTTGCAAAGATATTGTCAGTTATGGGCATGCCAAACCCGCAAACCTCACGAATCAAGAGAGAACAGAATGCACCGCAGTGACCGCCTGATCGACATCATCACCATCCTGCGCGATGGCCGACTGCACCGCGCCAACGATATGGCGCATAAACTGGGCGTCAGCCTGCGCACGCTCTACCGCGACATGGACACGCTGGCGGAAAGCGGCGTGCCCGTGTCAGGCGCGCGCGGGCTTGGCTATCAGATGACCGCGCCCGTTACCCTGCCCCCGCTGAACCTGACCCGAACAGAGCTTGAGGCGCTGCATTTGGGCATGGCCGTTGTGGGCGAAGCAGGAGATCCCGAATTGCGCGACGCGGCCCGCACGCTCAGTGCCAAGATCGACGCCGTGCTGCCAGAGGATCGCAGCGCCGCGCCAAAAGGCTGGGGCTTTGCCACCTATCCCTTTGCCGATGCCGCCGCGGGGTTTCAGCATATGCCCGCCCTGCGCGCCGCCATCCGCGCCCATCAAAAGCTGTCGATCCTCTACCGCGAGCAGGACGGAGAAGAAAGCAAACGCACCATCCGCCCGCTGGCGCTGGAATACTGGGGCCGGGTTTGGACCGTGACCTGCTGGTGCGAGACAGCCAGCGATTTCAAAGAGTTCCGCGCCGATCGCATCCAGACCTTGACCGTTCTGCCTGCTCTGTTCGTCGAGGAACAGGGCAAGACCCTGATCGATTACCGCGAGCGCAGCACACGCCAGACTTGACCGACCCGGCATCTGCTCTCATTCTTGGGGCATATCAAAAAGCCTGTCATTCCAAACCGAGGAGATTTCCGCGATGCTGAAAAGACTGTTGAGTCTCGTCGTCCTGCTCGCCATCGCCACCGTGGCGGTCTATGGGTACACCTACACCCAAAGAGACATGACGCTTCTGGAACACCCGACCAGTCAGGGCACATATCTTGACCTAAAGACGATCACCGAAGAAGATCTTGCCCTGATCAAATCCCGTTTTGACGTCATGGTGCAGTCCCTCGTCGAGGACGAGCCGAGTACCTGCAACTGGAAACAGAATCTCTGCGCCCTCTTCCTTGCCGGGGGCTGTGGCGGGTCGCCGAACGAAAACACCTGCCAATGCGGTGGGTACATGACCTGCGGGTGCAAACCTTCGCCGCCCTGCAGTTAGGCCGGAGCCCTACATCACCGGAAATACAAAGCACCGATCCCGCCGTATCATCAACCACAGGGTCATGCCGGGCTTTGGCAAAAAGACCGACGGCACCGCCGCCTTGATGATCGACCCGTCGTAATCCATCCGGAATTCGACCAGACTTTCCGACCCCATGAACCGCGCGCGCTGCACGACCCCGCGCGCGGGCACGCCGTCCGCAGGCGTCGGGTTCGGCCCGCGCCCATGGCGGTCAAAGTCGATCTTCAGATGCTGCGGGCGTATAACAATCTCGACATCCGTGCCATCCGCAACCCCCGGCGCAAGGAACTGACCAAAGGGCGTGTCGGTCAACGCGCCCTGAACCTTGCCGCAGATCGCATTGATATCGCTGAAAAACCCTGCCGCCTCACGATCAACAGGCGCGTTGAAAATGTGATAGGGCGCACCCCGCTGCACGATCCGCCCGTCGCGCATCAGCGCAATCTCATCGGCCATCCGCATCGCCTCGTCCGGCTCATGGGTGACCAGTAAAACCGCCGTGCCCTCTTCCTTGAGGATCTCCAGCGTCTCGTCGCGGATCGCATCGCGCAGGCGGTTGTCGAGGCCGGAAAACGGCTCGTCCATCAGCATGATCCTGGGCTTGGGCGCAATCGCACGCACCAGCGCCACACGCTGCTGCTCGCCCCCGGACAACTGGTGCGGATAATCGTCAATGTGACGCTCCAGATGCACCCGCTTGAGCAAGGCCTCGACCCGCGCACGCTTGTCCGCCTTTGAGCCTTTCAGGCCAAAGGCCACATTGTCAGCCACATTCAAATGGGGAAACAACGCGAAATCCTGAAACATCAACCCGGTCGAGCGCGCCTCCGGCGGCACCGAATGCCCCGCATCGCAGACCACCTCGCCATCCACCAGAATGCGCCCGCCATCAGGCTGATCCACCCCCGCAATGCAGCGCAGCGTCGTCGATTTGCCACAGCCCGATGGCCCCAATAAACAGGTCACCTGTCCCGCTGCCACTGACAGCGATACATCATCCACAACGGAACGCCCGCCAAAATGGCGGTGCAAATGCTGGATTTCAAGACGCGCAGATGGTTTTGTCACGCAGGGCTCCGGTTTCCCGATGGATTTACTCAGGCTCTCGGGCAGATAGCAAGCCGCCCGCCCCATCGCAACCCATGACACCCTCTGAAAAAACGTGCAAAGCCGTCAACCTGTGATGGGCCCCAATCGGGCCAAAGGCCAGATTGGGGAGATTAAAGCGACGCGCCTCGCGCGTCTCCTTTTGGTCAAACGTGGTTTACAGGGTGGTGTTCACACCGCCGCCGTCCAGAAGGATGTTCTGGCCGACGATGAACCCGGCATGCACCGAGCACAAAAACGCACAGGCCGCACCAAATTCTGCCGCCGTGCCATAGCGCCGCACAGGGATCGTCGCATAGCGGTTTTCGCGCGCCTGCTCGACCGAGATACCCTGCGCCTTGGCCACGCCACCATCCAGCGAAATCGCGCGGTCCGTGTCATGGATGCCGGGCAAAAGGTTGTTGATCGTGACACCGGAATGGGCCACCTGCCGCGCCGTGCCGGCCACATAGCCGGTCAGGCCGGTGCGCGCCGCGTTGGACAGGCCCAACTGCGGAATTGGCGCCTTGACGGATTGCGAAGTGATGTTCACCACCCGGCCCCAGCCACGGTCCATCATCCCCGGCAACAGCGCCTTCATCAGCGCGATCGGGGTCAGCATATTGCCGTCCAGCGCCTTGATGAAATCGTCGCGGTCCCAATCCGACCACAGCCCCGGAGGCGGGCCGCCTGCGTTGGTGACCAGAATATCCACGTCCCCGGCTGCCGCCAGAACCGCCGCGCGGCCCTCGTCAGATGTGACGTCTGCCGCCACTTCTGTGACCTTGACGCCGAACTCTTCGCGGATCGCTGCCGCCGAGGCCGCCAGTGCCTCTGCACCGCGTGCGTTCATAACCAGATCGACGCCCGCCTCTGCCAGCGCGCGCGCACACCCCAGCCCCAATCCCTTGGACGATGCGCAGACCAGCGCCGTCTTGCCTTTCAGACCCAGATCCATCTTCGACTCTCCTGTCAATTTACGTTCCCGACAGCCCTATCATCGGCGTGAGAGCGACGAAAGACTACGATTCCAAAGGTTAAGTTTGCACACCCCAGAGACAATCCCGCATCCAACAGCGGATTAGGCCAAAACTGTGAACAGCCAGAGGCAAAAACGCCCATTTCCTTAGGAAACGTTGACGTCCCACCCGGCCAAACATAATTTGGGTGAGTGAGGGGTGTTTGCGACCAACGGGCAGGTTCATGGGGATGGATCTATCTGGCGGTTGTGTGACGAGTAATATGGGCTGCCAACCGTATGAGCATTCAAGGCTTCAATGATCGTGTCAGCACGCAGGGCCTTCGGGTCTATCGGGCCACGGATTTTTCGGTCAGTAACGGCGCAAATTTGGGCGATCCTATCGGGGATGCGACCGATTTGATGCTGGACGATGTGTATACTGTCGCGCCCGATGCGCGCCGCTGGCGGTTGTCCATGACTGCGGCCGACGGCTTGTCCCACCTCAACATCACCGATGGCTCGCAGCTTGGCACGGTCGGGGCCAATGTCCACCTTGATTGCTGCGCGACCTTCATGGCGCCCGACGGCACCATCGTCGAGGCGCTGGTTCTGGTCGAGGTCGAGCGTGGCACAGAGTATATCGCCGCCGCCTATCTTTTGCCGCTGGGCGATCTGCGGTTCAAAACCGACTACGCCCTCGTGAATGTCGACACGAAAACCCAGCGCGCCCGCTTTGCCGGGCTGGCCTGCGTGTCATTCAGCCGGGGCACCCGGATCACACTTGCGACGGGCGAGCAGCGCCGGATCGAGGACATGAAGGTCGGCGACCGGGTTCTGACCCGCGACAACGGCGTACAAGAGGTGCGCTGGCTGGGTCAGCAGACCGTGCGCGCCACGGGCGATCAGGCCCCGATCATCATCGCCAAGGGCGCGCTTAACAACGCCCGCGAATTGCGCCTGTCCCCGAACCAGCGGATCTTTGTGTACCAGCGCGAGGACGTGCTGAAGGCCGGCCGCGCCGAGGTCGTCGTAAAGGCTGACCTGCTGGTGAATGGCGACACGATCCAGCGCGGCTCTGGCGGGTTCATCGACTATTTCCAGATCCTGTTCGACAACCACGAGTTCATTTTTGCCGAGGGCATCGCCACCGAAAGTCTGATCGTCGACACCCGCACCGGCCCCGCCCTGCCCCGCGAAGTGCAGGAACGGCTTGGCATGGGGCATCACACGATCAACCGCCCCGATCCGTTCGAAATGACCGAGGCGATGATGCATGGTTCCGTGGCCTCGGACATCCTGAACCGCGCGCGCCGCATCTGACCGCAAAGCCAGGCCTCCAGGGGCGCGCAGTCTCCAGGGACGCCCAGTCACCGCGCGCAGCTTTCGCCAGCGCACACAGCCTTTAGGCGGCGCACCACTCAATCCCCTCGTCCACAACGCCAATCCGCGCCTTGATCGCCTCGGGCAGCAGGCGCTGGGTGGTGATCCGGTGGCGCGTCATTTCAGGGATGATCCGCTCAGCGCCATAGAGGTCAAGGTATTCGGCGTAATTATCAAACGCCGCGCGTCCCGCCACGTCGATGAAGGTTTCAGACGCCGCGCCATTGGCAAGGATCACGTCGTGCTCCTCAGTCTCGACGTGATAGACGGTAAAGCGGTCGGGCAGGTCCGCCATCGGCACCCAGTCGATGCTGTCCCCGTTGATCAACGCCGAGGCATTCACCACATACCCATCCACAATCATCCCGTGATCGGCGGTCACCGTCAGGTCCGTGTGCGGCAGCCCGTTCCCCAGGGCACCGGCGCGGAGGCGGACGGGCTGCATGCGCAGTCCGGCAAAGCATTTCTGCGCGGTCTGGTGGCCCAGCCATTTCACCGCTGTTGTCCCCCCGTCGGCGCGGCAGATCAGATCGCCGATGGCAAGTTCCTCGACCAGGGTGAACCCCGAGGGCGTGGCGATCTGTGTTCCGGCCGCAAAGCAGAAGTCGACCGTCAGCGGATCGGTATCAAGCGGGCCAAGAGAAGCGAAATTCGGATAGCTGACCGAGTCGAGCGAAATGCCGATCAAGCGGTCGAACCCGACGAGCCGAAAGACGGGGTAATCCGTGCCGCAAATATTTACGGTCCCCCGAAACGTCACGGACGCGGTGCTCCCGCCACTCGCCGTAAAGTCAGCAGTCAGGCTTTCGGTCGTGTCAAATGCGTTGTCGGCGCCATTGCCATCGGTAAACTTTCCTTCGAGAAACGCGCCTGTGCTATTGTGTGCGCCACTCGTCGCATCAAATAACGTAGTGGGCGTACCGATCGCAATCTGAAGCTCTGCCATTCAATATCCTTGCAAAAATTGACCATTTTTCGCACCGAGCCCTGAACAGCCCAATGTGCACACAGAACTATGCCTCAAAGGAGCACTATGGAAAACCTACACGACAAACATGACACTTGCCCGGAAATCTATTATAGCGAACACTCTCAAGCCACCCCCGATCTCTATTCCAGCCGATTTCAGATCTGTCAATAGATCAAGCCTTATATGCTCAGCCCTGTGTCGGACCCTCGCCAAGGATCAGTATAATTTGGGCGTTGACATGTGTGGGCCGACCAAGCTCAGAACCAATTGCCCTTCCTTCTGCCCTGCCCTATATCGCGAGCATGTTAGACGCCCCAACAAATCGCCCCAACCTGCCTGCCGAGATTGCCCGGCGGCGCACCTTTGCCATCATCAGTCACCCGGATGCGGGCAAGACGACGCTGACCGAGAAATTCCTGCTCTATGGTGGTGCGATCCAGATGGCGGGGCAAGTGCGCGCCAAGGGCGAGGCGCGGCGCACAAGGTCAGACTTTATGCAGATGGAAAAGGACCGCGGGATTTCCGTGTCCGCCTCTGCCATGTCGTTTGATTTCAAGAAATACCGCTTCAATCTGGTGGACACGCCCGGTCACTCTGATTTTTCCGAGGACACCTATCGCACCCTGACCGCCGTCGATGCCGCCGTTATGGTGATTGACGGCGCGAAAGGCGTGGAAAGCCAGACGCAAAAGCTGTTCGAGGTTTGCCGGATGCGCGATCTGCCGATCCTGACCTTCTGTAACAAGATGGACCGGGAAAGCCGCGATACGTTCACGATCATCGACGAGATTCAGGAAAATCTTGCGATTGACGTGACACCTGCGTCTTGGCCCATCGGCGTCGGGCGCGAATTCATCGGCTGTTATGATGTGCTGAACGACCGTCTGGAACTGATGGACCGGGCGGACCGCAATAAGGTGGCCGAAAGCATCTCTATCGAGGGGCTGGACGATCCGCGTTTGGCAGATCACGTGCCTGCCAATCTGCTGGCACAGTTGCGCGAAGAGCTGGAGATGGCAAAGGAATTGCTGCCGCCCTTTGACTCCAAGGCGTTTCTGGAGGGCACGCTGACGCCGATCTGGTTCGGTTCTGCGATAAACTCTTTTGGCGTCAAAGAGTTGATGGACGGCATTGGCACCTATGGCCCCGTGCCCCAGCCGCAAAACGCCGAGCCGCGCCAGATCAGCCCCGAAGAGACCAAAGTGGCGGGCTTTGTGTTCAAGGTGCAGGCGAATATGGACCCCAAGCACCGCGACCGCGTCGCCTTTGTGCGCCTTGCGTCGGGGCATTTCCTGCGCGGGATGAAGCTGACCCATGTGCGGTCCAAAAAGCCGATGGCGATCACCAATCCGGTGATGTTTCTGGCGTCCGACCGCGAGTTGGCCGAAGAGGCCTGGGCGGGCGACATCATCGGCATTCCGAACCACGGCCAGTTGCGCATTGGCGACACGCTGACCGAGGGCGAAATGGTACGTGTCACCGGCATCCCGTCTTTTGCGCCGGAACTTTTGAAAAGCGTGCGCGCGATGGATCCGCTGAAATCCAAGCATCTGGAAAAGGCGCTGATGCAATTTGCCGAAGAAGGCGCCGCCAAGGTTTTCAAGCCCTCCATCGGGTCGGGCTATGTGGTCGGCGTGGTTGGTGCCCTGCAATTCGAGGTGCTCGCCAGCCGGATCGAGTTGGAATACGGCCTGCCGGTGCGGTTTGAGGCCTCGCAATTCACCTCTGCTCGCTGGGTCGCCGGGCCAAAGGCGGATGTGGACAAGTTCACCCAAGCCAACAAACAGCATATCGCAACCGACCATGATGGCGATGCGGTTTATATGACCCGCCTGCAATGGGACATCGACCGAATCCAGCGCGACTATCCCGCGCTAAAGCTGACAGCGACCAAGGAAATGATGGTGTAGCTGCGCGGCGGTGCCAGAGCTTCGACACGCGATTCCCGTATCGCGGACACACCACCTGCCCGGCCTGCGCAGTAATGTGCGGGCGCTGACATAAGAAGAAAGACGCTGGAAAGCGGCGTCAAAGATCGCCAGAGCGGCGCGTTTCCAGATCGTGTTGACGACCCGGACGACGAACCCAGAAAATAAACAAAAGATAGACCATGCCAAGAACCGCCATAGTGGCCGCACCGGGGATCAGATAGGGGGATATATTCATTGTGGCCTCTTCAATTTGGGTGAGCCTTTATAAACCCTCCACGTAGGCCGTGGATAAGTCGAGACTTTGGACAAAATGCGGCATATTTTGTTCTCGAGCAGTTTTTTCGAAAGTTTTTGCCAGTTCTTAACCCTGGACGCTTCTTTTGCAGACTATATAAGGATGACCGCGCCCAGCCAGATAGACACACCCCATCGACAGGCCACATTGCCCACGGCACCGCAACAATCCCATGCCAAAACCTGAACAAAGCGCAAAACAACACCCAATCGCGCGAAACTTGACCATCCTGCAAAAATAGCATAGATATTCGTCACTGTTGACAGTCGGGCAATATGGTCCGCCGGGCCGCGTGGAGATGCGGCTAAACTCAAGCCGCCGCTTCGAAAGGCACCTATGACGACATTTTCCGACTTGGGGCTCTCCCCCAAAGTTCTAAAGGCCGTAGCAGACACTGGCTACGAAATTCCGACCCCCATTCAGGCGGGTGCGATCCCTCATGCGCTTGCAGGCCGTGACGTCTTGGGCATCGCGCAGACGGGCACAGGCAAGACCGCGTCCTTCACCCTGCCGATGATCACGATGCTGGGCCGAGGCCGGGCGCGTGCGCGGATGCCACGCTCTTTGGTGCTCTGCCCGACGCGCGAGTTGGCCGCACAGGTTGCGGAAAACTTTGACACCTATTCCAAGCATGTAAAGTTGACCAAGGCGCTGCTGATCGGGGGCGTGTCCTTTAAAGAGCAGGACATGTTGATCGACAAAGGCGTCGACGTTCTGATTGCCACCCCCGGCCGTCTGCTGGACCATTTCGAACGCGGCAAGCTGTTGCTGACGGGGATCGAGATCATGGTGGTGGACGAGGCTGACCGGATGCTCGACATGGGGTTTATCCCCGATATCGAACGCATCTTTTCCCTGACGCCCTTCACCCGCCAGACCCTGTTCTTTTCGGCCACCATGGCCCCCGAGATCGAGCGGATCACAAACACTTTCCTGTCCAACCCCGCCAAGATCGAGGTTGCGCGCCAAGCCACAGCCTCCGAGACGATCTCGCAGGAAGTGGTCATGTTCAAACCCTCGCGCCGTGACCGCGCCGGTTCGGAAAAACGCGCCTTGCTGCGTGCCTTGATCACCCGCGAGGGTGACGCCTGCACCAACGCGATCATCTTTTGCAACCGCAAGGTTGACGTGGATATCGTATCCAAGTCTTTGAAAAAGCACGGACTTGACGCCGAACCAATCCACGGCGATCTGGAACAATCGCGCCGCACCGCGACACTGGACGGTTTCCGTGAAGGCAAATTGCGCTTTTTGGTGGCCTCTGACGTGGCCGCGCGCGGTCTGGACGTGCCGGCCGTCAGCCATGTGTTCAACTTCGACGTCCCCGGCCATGCCGAGGATTATGTGCACCGCATTGGTCGCACGGGGCGCGCAGGGCGGGACGGCAAGGCCGTCATGATCTGCGAAACCCGCGACGAAAAGAACCTTTTGGCCGTTGAAAAGCTTTTGCAAAAAGACGTGACGCGCGCCGAAAATCCTCTGGGGACCATCCCGACAGAGACCACGGACACCGTCGAAGAGACCAGCGAAAAACCCAAAAGCCGCCGTACCCGGTCACGCAAACCCCGCGGCCAAAGCGACGCAACCGAAGTGAAGGCGGCCGTGCCCACAACTTCGGCTCCTGCCACCACGAAACCTGCAGAGACAGCGCCAGAACCGCAGGCCGACGTGGTTGCGCAACAAGCCCCCGAAAAAGTGGCAACCGAAAAGCCGCGTCAAGAGCGACCAGAGCGGCAGGACCGTTACAAAGGCAACAATCGCCGCGATGGTGGCGGGCGCGATAGTAACGTCGTGGGGATGGGCGATCATCTGCCCGAATTCATCGCCATGAGTTTTGAAGAACGCCGCACCGGGTAAGCCTCGCGCCGTTTACACAATCAAGCCCAAGCGCCGTTGATGGTGTCTTGGGCTTAGGCTGTTTCGGCGTCGCGCCCACTTTGCAGCGCGTGATGTCGCCCCACCAAAGCCCGTGCCACCCAGACCAGCAGGGCAGCAAGGAAGACGCCGGCAAGGCTTGCAACAAAATCCACCAAAGACGCAGAGCGCCCCGGAATCACCAGTTGCGCATACTCGATCAGATTGGCACTGGCCACCAGCGCCATGACAACACTGGCCAGACCAAGAATATCGATCAGCGCGACCGTCAGGACGGCGAACACCAACCCATAGGCCAAAGGCATGATATCGCTGGGCAAATGCATGTCCGTCGCCAGAGTGCCCAAGGCAAACAGCCCCCAGACCCCCAGAAAGACCACCGGATAGATCGCAGCACTTATCACGAGGGACGTCAAAATCGTGCGCAGGGTGTCTTTGGTCATGGGGCTCTCCAATGCGGCGGTGATCCCCCTGAATGCCAGAATAATATGGCAATTCTTCGACGCAAGGCCGCGCCAATCAAACGGGATCACGCCCGGAGCTGGCACCAGAACAGAGCGCAGGCACAGCCTGCTCAATTCGGTCAAGCCTGATCGGTCAGATAGCGCACCAGTTGCGCGGTAGAGCCGTCTTTGCCCTCGACCGAGTCGACGCCCGACAAAACCGGCTCTAACGCGACAGCCAGTTCCTTGCCCAGTTCGACCCCCCACTGATCGAAAGAATTGATGCCAAGGATCACCCCTTCGACAAACACACGGTGCTCATAAAGCGCAAGAATCTGGCCCAGCATCCGCGGCGTCAATTTCGGGTAGACCAGCGTGGTAGAGGGGCGATTGCCCGGAAAGACGCGGTGGCGCGCCTGTCGATCCAGTTCTGCGCCCTCGAACTTGCCCGCCACCTTGGCCCGCGCTTCGTCCAGCGAGCGGCCGCGCAGCAACGCCTCGGATTGGGC
>CALGTJ010000570.1 GCA_937901435.1 uncultured Rhodobacter sp.
TGGCTCAGCAAGGTTTGGGTGTTGGCCTCGTATTCTTCCTTTGGCAGGTCAAGCACAAAAAGTGAGGCCTCCGCCATATCATCGACATGCAAAAATTCCCGTCGAGGTGTGCCACTGCCCCAGATCACAACCTCATCCACACCATCTCGTACCGCTTCATGAAAGCGGCGCATCAATGCGGGTAGCACATGGGAGTTTTCTGGATGAAAATTGTCACCTGGGCCATAAAGATTGGTTGGCATGACACTTCGGAAATCCACGCCGTGCTGCCGATTATAACTTTCGCACAGCTTGATGCCCGCAATCTTGGCGATGGCATAGGGCTCATTGGTTGGCTCCAAAACGCCGGTCAATAGCGCGTCTTCGGCCATCGGCTGGGGCGCGCTGCGTGGGTAGATGCACGATGACCCAAGCTGAAGAAGCCGTCTTACACCAGCGGCAAAGGCCTGATGTATGACATTACACTCAATCATCAGATTTTCATAAATGAAATCAGCGGGATAGGCGCTGTTGGCGTGGATGCCTCCGACCTTGGCCGCGGCAAGTATCACCACATCGGGTCGTTCGGCATGAAAGAATTCGCGGACAGCGGCCTGATCAGTCAGATCGAGTTCGGCATGGCTGCGCGTGATCACCTCGACACCCGCATTCTGCAAGCGGCGCAGGATCGCGCCCCCGACCATTCCGCGATGGCCTGCCAAATAGGTTCTCATGCCGGGTCCTAACCTTCGAAGGATACGGGCAGGTCCAACCCGTTTTCGCGCAGAAGACGGTGGCGGCGCGCAGCTTTCAGATCTTCAGCCACCATCTCGGCGCACATCTCCTGTGCCGTTATCTCGGGCACCCATCCCAGCTTTTGTTTGGCCTTGGTGGGATCACCTAGCAGGGTCTCTACCTCGGCCGGACGGAAATAGCGGGGATCAATGCGCAAGACCACATCTCCCGGCTTTACGGCGGGAGCCTTGTCACCGGCAACGTCTTCGACAACTGCGCATTCCTCGACGCCCTGACCCTTGAAGCTGAGCTTTATCCCCAGTTCTGCGGCGGACCACTGAATGAACTCTCGCACTGAATATTGCACGCCTGTCGCAATCACAAAATCCTCGGGGTTGTCTTGCTGGAGCATCATCCACTGCATCCGGACATAGTCCTTGGCATGACCCCAATCACGAAGGGCGTCGATGTTCCCCATGTAGAGGCACGGCTCTAGTCCTTCTGCGATATTGGTCAGGCCCCGGGTGATCTTGCGTGTCACGAAGGTTTCGCCCCGGCGCGGGCTTTCATGATTGAACAGGATCCCGTTGCAGGCATAGATCCCATAGGCCTCGCGGTAGTTCACCGTAATCCAATAGGCATACATCTTGGCCACGGCATAGGGGCTGCGTGGGTGGAAGGGCGTGGTTTCGGACTGTGGGGTCTCTTGCACAAGGCCGTATAGCTCGGATGTCGATGCCTGATAGAACCGCGTCTTCTTCTCGAGCCCCAGGAAACGGATCGCTTCCAACAGCCGCAGCGTGCCCATTGCATCGACATCAGCGGTGTATTCCGGGGCCTCGAAACTGACGGCAACATGGCTTTGAGCGCCAAGATTGTAGACCTCGTCGGGCTGCACTTCGGACAGGATGCGCGTTAAGTTTGAGCTATCAGTCAGATCGCCATAATGCAGCTTCATACGCGGGCTGGGGTTATGCGGATCCTCGTAAATATGGTCGATCCTTTGGGTGTTAAACTGTGAGGCCCGACGTTTGATACCATGCACTTCGTATCCCTTGCCCAGCAAGAATTCTGCCAGATAAGAGCCATCCTGCCCGGTGATGCCGGTGATCAGCGCTGTCTTAGTCATTTAATGTCGGTCCTCAAGATTTTTGGCGCAAATGACAGCTCGGGTCAGGAGAGTGCCCGGCGCATCCGTTTGATTTGATTATGAGGTGCGTTGCCTATGATGCAAGCACTGCACACGTGGGCCGTCTGTTTGTTCTGTTCTTGTTGCTGTAAAATGGCCCGGACACGCCATAAGCAGACCTTGGCCTGAGTGACGGCCTTGAGGTACTCAAGGGTCCGTTAATGGTTGCTTAAATCGACGAGGGCTTCGATCCAAGCAATCGGGGCCTTGCGACGTCGGGGCCTAGCCTGGCACAGGTCTCGCTTCAGGCGCTCGCAAGTCCCTCGCTGCCGACTGATTTGGAGAGGTGGTTTTGATGAAGCATCAGACCTCGGCAAGGCTTGGTCCCTGGCCATGTTTAGAGGACATCAGATTCCACGAAACCCCAGCACGGTGGCAACGGTCCGTTTTGCGATCCAGAGATCAATCCACATCGTGGCGACGGACAAGTAGTGAAGATCCTCCTCCACCTTGCGCACAAAGCCGTCGCGGTCGTCGACATAGCCCACGTTGACCTGTGCCAGGCCCGAAATCCCGGGAAGCACCGAGAGACGGGCCCGATATCCCGGGACTTCACGCAAATATGTTTGGGCGTGGCTGTAGGCATCGGGGCGTGGCCCAACGAGGCTCATCTCGCCGCGCAGAACGTTTATGATCTGGGGAAGCTCATCAATTCGGGTTCTGCGCAGCATATGACCCAAAGGTGTGACGCGATGGCTGTCCAGAGGATCGAAAGCGCCCCGCGTCCCAGTGCTGGCGTCCCGCTCGCCAGGAACATTCTCAAACACACTCTCATGCACTGTCATCGACCGAAACTTCCAGGTGGTAAAACGTTGGCAGTTTTTTCCCATACGGTCCTGAAAGAAGAACAAAGGGCCCCTGTTCAGAAACGGGTTCAGAACCAGAAGACCGACACAGATGGGCGCCAACACGACCAGCAAGCCGCATGACACAAGAATATCGAAGGCGCGCTTCTGAAATGCATAATTCCCGGCCCAACAGCCGATCATCATCTCACTAATTCGATTTTGCAGGCGCCTTCTCTTCGCAATCTTAGAGTTTAGCATGAGCCGGAACACCCCAAAAAAATAATAACGCTAGCAGATGACAAAAACATTCATGATATCGAATCTGTCGAAATGCAACCGTAGAATGAAGGGCGCACTGCCAGATTGCAAAGATCTGACTATAAACGGCCCAAGATTGCTGATAGCGCCCAAGGCTTGAGCGGTTGAAAGAGCCGAACCCGGACCAATGTTCCACTCTAGACTTACCCTACACCAAGGGCGGCAATCCCAGCACGATACCCAACGCGTCTATACCAGATGCAATCAGCTGCGCGCGAGGGGTGAACAGAACAAGGCTCCGTTCAAGCCAGCAACTGCCCCGAGGAAAACAGCGGCTGACATCAGATTGAGGGTCCCAAGTGGACAATCCTTTCGCCGGCGCTGGAACCCAGTTCAATCACCGAGCGTAGGCCAAACGGCTGTGGCCTTACGAGTGTCGTGCTGCAGGGACCTGATCGGACTGAACAGATAGCTAGCGGGTCAGCAAGGGCGCGTGCCGAGCGCAATTGCCCGGGACGCCCCATGCCCCTCAATTAAGGTTGGGAACCCTGCCTGCATTCTTGTGAAAGGGC
Source organism: uncultured Rhodobacter sp. (assembly GCA_937901435.1). Next base: position 3,522 of record CALGTJ010000570.1, read on the forward strand.
CTTGGATATCAGTCGATCCCTGAGGTCATTGGACCGATTGGATGCGAACTTGTGCGTTTGCTTCTGCAACGACCCAACATGCCCGGAATGGCGAGATAGGCCCCAAAAAATAGGCCCCCAAAGCAAACCAAAGCCACAAACGAAACGGCGGTTTGGTTCCAGAACATCACACCTGCGATGGGGGGGGCGACAACAAAGGGTGCCAAGACAAGAGTGGTTAAGGGGTTGGCAATATGACGTTTTTCGCGCCCCAGAACACAGATCTCGAGAGCCCTCATGACCATTTGGTGGGCGTGCAGACGGTCCGGAGCCGACATCACGACTTTCCCTCGGATCCGACGATAGATCGCCAGCAGCATATCTGCCACAGGCCAGAACATGGTTAGCAATACCGCCCAAGGTGAGGCGTCAGGCGCGTTGAGTAGAATTGAAATTCCGAACCAACTCAAAACAAAACCAAGTGTATAGGCGCCGGCATCGCCCAGAAAGATGCGGCCCAGCGGATAATTTATCACAAAGAACCCAAGGACGCCCGCTGCCAGCATCATCGTCAGGTGTGTCATCGCGGCGTATCCGGCTTGGTCTGCAATCAGGCCAAGCGCAACAGCTGCGACAATCGCTATCATCGCGGCGAGCCCATTGAGCCCATCAATCATGTTGAAGGCATTCGCGACCCCTGCCGTTGCCAGAAGCGTGATCGGTACGCCGACCGCCCAATGGGGCATCAGGGCATCAAGTCCGGGGATGCCAGTCCGCGGCAGCCAGACACCAAGCAACGCAATTGCGGCCAGGCTGGCGGCTGCAGCAGCAAGAAGTCTAACCTTGGGAGATATCCCAAAACCAAGGTCCTCAAGCAGGCCGACAAAGAATATAATACTTGCCGCAAGGACAAACTGTTTGTAGCCATCCGCAAGCAAAACCGGCGCAAACATGGAACTCATCGCCAGGGCTGAGAAAATTGCAATCCCGCCAACCCGAGGGGTAGCGCGATTGTGCATAGCCTGTATGGCGGTTGTATGCTTACCGTCGCCAAAAAATCTTGGAAACATCGGCGCTACCAAGACCAAGAGGGCGGAAAGGCAAATTGAAAGCACGAAGATCGCAAGGTCGTGCCACTCTACAATATCAAAGAAAACTTGAATCATTGGAGGACTTTCGAAACCTGTTTACAAATTGCCATCGTCGTATAGATTGAATTCATCAAGGTTTTGAGACACTGTGCCTTGATCCTGCACTCCCAATGTCAACAGGCGCCTTCACCATAACAGTCCTGCCACTTTCTATTTGAATTATTGCCTTGATGACTAAGTTCAAGCACGTTCTGAGTTCTTCCCGAATAATACAAGCGGACAGACGTTTAGCCTCTGTCACGAATTGTGATGCTAGAGACGGGATAAAATATATTCAGCAAAAAACCTAAAAATTCCAATCCCTAAATAGAGATTGGATGGAAAATTGTACGTTTCGCGTTCTTCAAAGCCGCGAATTAAATCGCTAGCACATGTACATGTG
>CALGTJ010000571.1 GCA_937901435.1 uncultured Rhodobacter sp.
CACATCTGGGCCGTCATCAAGGGCAGCGCGATCAACAACGACGGCGCAGATAAGGCGGGTTACCTCGCGCCCTCAGTCAACGGTCAGGCAGAGGCGATCCGCACCGCGCAACGCGTCGCGGGTGTCAGCGCGGACAGCATCGGCTATGTGGAATGTCACGGCACCGGGACCTATCTGGGCGATCCGATCGAAGTGTCCGCCATGACCGAGGCGTTTCGCAGCACCACCGCTGCCACCGGGTTCTGCCGCATCGGATCGGTCAAGACCAACATCGGACATCTGGACACCGCCGCTGGCATAGCCAGCCTGGCCAAGACCGCGCTGGCCCTGCATCACAAGCCCATGCCACCCTCGCTGGGCTATGACGCGCCAAACCCAGTAATCGATTTCGACGCCAGCCCGTTCAAGGTCAACGACAAGCTGACAGCTTGGGAAAAAGGCGCAACGCCGCGCCGCGCGGGTGTAAACTCGCTGGGTGTTGGCGGGACCAATGCGCATATCGTGATGGAAGAGGCCCCCTTGGCGGGGTCTGAAGACTCCGACTGGCCGTTTCACATTCTGACGATCTCTGGCCGCACCAAAACAGCCCTAGAGGCCAACACCGCTGCTCTTGCCACCCATCTGCGTGACCATCCGGGCCAAGCCTTGGCAGATGTGGCCTTTACCCTGAAAGAGGGGCGTCGCGGCTTTGAACATCGCCGCGTTGTGGTGGCGGAAAACGCGACAGAGGCCGCCGATCTGCTGGAGTCCAGGGATCCCCTGCGCGTCTTTACCCACAAACAGGTCGGCCCTGCGCCAGAGGTGAGCTTCATGTTCCCCGGTGGCGGCGCGCAATACGCCGGGATGGGGCGTGATCTCTATGAAACAGAGCCGGTCTTTGCCGATTGGATGGATCGCGGTCTGGCGCATCTGCAGCCCAAGCTGGACTATGATCTGCGTACGATCTGGCTGCCAGAGCCGGGACAAGAGGCTGCGGCAAACGCGCGCCTGCAACAGCCCTCGGTGCAACTGCCGCTGATCCTGATGGTCGAATATGCGCTGGCACAGCTTTGGATGTCATGGGGCGTGCAGCCCACCGCGCTGGTAGGGCATTCCATGGGCGAGAACACCGCCGCCTGTGTCGCGGGCGTGATGACGTTTGAGGATTGTATCGACCTCGTCCTGCTGCGCGGGCGCCTGTTCGATACGGTGCCACGCGGGGGCATGCTAAGCGTGCCTTTGTCGCTGGACGCCTTGCACGCCTACCTTTGCGATGATCTGGATATTGCCAGCGTGAACGGGCCTGAATTGACCGCTGTCTCTGGCCCACAGGCTGCGCTGGACGCGCTTCAGTCCCGGCTGGCGGCGGACGAAATCACCGCACAGCGCATTCCGATCGACATTGCGGCCCATTCGCGCATGCTGGACCCGATCCTGTCAGAGTTCCGCGCCTTCCTGACCACGCTGGACCTGCGCCCGCCGCAGATCCCCTTCCTGTCCAATCGCAGCGGCACCTTTATCACCGACGCCGAGGCGCGTGACCCGGAATACTGGGTCGCCCATCTGCGCCACACGGTGCATTTCGCCGATTGCATGACCACGCTAGGCGACACCCCGAACCGCGTTTATCTAGAGGTCGGCCCCGGCAAGGCGCTGGCCACGCTGGCGCGGATGTGCCCCAGTGTGACCGGCGATCAGGTGATCGGCACCCTGCGCCACGCCGATCACGAGATCGCGGATGACATGTTTTTCCTTGGCGTCATCGGGCGGCTTTGGGCCACTGGGGTCGAGGCGGATTGGTCGCAAATCTGGGGCGAGGCCCGCCGCGCGCGTGTGCCCCTGCCGACCTACGCCTTTCAGCGCAGCCGCTATTTCATCGAACCCGGCGTTGCCGCCGTCGCCGCACCCAAGGCCCTGACCCGGCGCGAGTCCATCACCGATTGGGGATATCTGCCCGTCTGGCAGCCGACCTACGCCAAGACAGAGATCGACCCGCTGACCGGCAAAGCCACGCTGCCCACGCAGACATGGCTGGTCTTTTTGGATGACACCGGACTTGGGGATAATGGGCTTGGCAATCAAGTCTGCGCAGATCTGCGCGTCCATGGCCATAAGGTGATCTAAGTGCATATGGGCGACAGCTTTGCCCGGCGCGATGAGCAAAGCTATAGCCTTGCGCCTGAGATGGGGCGCGATGGCTACGACCTTTTACTAACTGATCTGGCTGCGCGCGATCTCTTGCCAAATCGCATCGTGCATATGTGGCTGGTGACAGACCAAGAGACCTTTCGCCCCGGCAGCAGCTTTTTCGACCGCAACCGCGAGTGCGGCTTCTTCAGCCTGACATGGCTGGCGCAGGCGTTGGGCGACCAAGGCGTTGATGGCGCGCATATTCTGGCGCTGAGCAATGGTGCGGCACAGGTTCTGGACGAGGCTTTGCCCTACCCGGAAAAGGCCTTGATCGCCGGGCCTGCCGCCGCATTGGCGCGGGAGTTCCCCGGTCTCACCTGCGCGACGCTGGATATTGCGCTGCCTGCAACCGAGGCGCATGGCCAGCGCAAGGGACTTGGCCGCAAGCGGGCGAAACCTGCGCCGGATCTTGCGCCGCTGGTGGCCCGGTTGCGCGACGATCTGTTCGCCACGCCCACCAATACTGTTGCCGCCCTGCGCGGTGCGCAGCGGCTGGAACAAACCTATCGCGCCAGCGCTCTGCCCAACCCACAGCCGATGTTCCAAACCGGCGGAACCTACCTGATCACCGGCGGTTTTGGCGGTATCGGGCAATGCCTCGCAAAGATGTTGGCGCGCGACTATCAGGCGAACCTGATCCTCGTCACACGGCGCACCGTTTCGGCCAAGAGCGTCGGGGCACTAGAGGCTCTCGGCGCACGAGTCGCTGTGATCACCGCCGATATCTGCGATCTGGACCAGATGCAGCACGGGCTGGCAGAGGCCACCGGCAAGCTGGGCACAGTCACTGGCGTGATCCATGCAGCAGGCGTGATCGACGACGCCCCTCTGATGACAAAGACCGCCACCGCGCTAGAGGCCGTTCTTGCCCCCAAAGTACAGGGCCTGCGGGTGTTGGACGCGCTTTTCCCCGATGGCAGCATCGAGAGCCTTGTGCTCTTTGCCTCGACCAGCACCGCGATCCGTCCTGCGGGTCAGGTGGATTATGTCGCGGCCAATGAATTCCTCAACGCCTATGCGCGCCATCGCGCGGGCAACAAGACCCAAGTGACGGCAATCAACTGGGGCGTCTGGGCAGAGGTCGGCATGGCCGCGCAAGCCGCCGGGCTGACACCCACAAAGCAGCAGACCTTCACCCCAACCAACCACCCCTTGCTGGATGAGGTCAGCTTTGGCAACAGCGGCAAGACCCTGTTCCGCAGCCAGTTCAGCACCAAGACACACTGGGTGCTGGACGAGCATCGCACGACCGAACGCGCGGCAATCCTGCCCGGAACCGGCTATCTGGACCTGATTGCGCAAGCGATGCGGGTGCAGGGGGCTTGCGGTGGGTTTGAGATCAGTGACCTGATGTTCCTGAACCCGCTCTCTGTGGCAGATGACGCAACCCAAGAGGTTCAGCTGGCGCTGACCGCGCGCGCCGATGGGTATGACGTGGATATGCAAAGCCCACAAACGGTCGCGGGGAAAACCGGCCTTCTGACCCATGCCCGCGCGCAAGTGCAGGCGTTGTAACTGCCACAGCCGCAG
>CALGTJ010000572.1 GCA_937901435.1 uncultured Rhodobacter sp.
ATTCGGTCAGCAATCGTGTCACAGCCATCCGCGCCCCCTAAATTGCGTCGCCTAGGTATGAAGCGCAGCTTGGCATCAATCAAGCCGCATCACCTATGTAAACGTGCGAAATCCGTTTGGCGCACACGGGGGACAGCCCAATATAGCCAAAAAATAATTCGCCCGGATTACTGGTTTGGAAACCTTTTCGCAGCATACCGTGAACGAAGTGTCACACGCGCGACAGACACAACCCTTGTGGTGTCAAAGCTAGTGAACAGGCCAAAGTCTGTGGGGCTGAGGTTATGAAAGAGAAAATGAGGAAGCAAACATGAATATACTCGCTAAGGCTCTGATTTTTTGTGGTTTTTCTGGATTATTTAGCCCCGTGTGGTCCGTCGATCTTACGATGACGGGCGATCCGATCTTGACCGTATCCGGCAAGATCCATGGTCAAGACACCGCAAAAAAGATTCAATTTGACCTTGCCGCACTAGAGGCGATGGGACAAACGGAATTTCAGACCACGACAATCTGGACAGATGGCGTTCTAACCTTTGTTGGCGTCTCACTGGATGTTCTGGTGGATCGGTTCGATGTTCAAGGTGGAACGATCCTTGCCTCTGCGATCAACGATTATGTGGTCCAGATTCCCGTGTCCGACGCTGTGCCAGATGGCCCGATCCTCGCTTATCGGGTCAACGGCAAAGAAATGTCAGTGCGTGACAAAGGTCCGCTTTGGTTGGTCTATCCCTATGATACGCATGCAAAATATAGAACCGAGGTCGTCTACTCCCGCAGTATTTGGCAATTGGACCGACTGGAATTCGCCGATTAACGCGGCTGGCACCCTTTGACCTATGAACGTGCCTTTGCCGTCAATGTGCTGTCTGGGCCCGGACGGGGCTGTGCCGGGCGATTTGCGGAACTTAAAAAATGGTAGCGTTGGCGCCCAAGAAACAAGAGCGAAGCTGGCTGGCTATTTTGGCGGGCCTATTCATCGCTGCGTCTTGCTTGGTTGGCGCCGGTTTCGTTGCGAAATTTGTGGCCGACGATCTATCTCTGCTGGATACCGCCAGTTCTGATAACATCCAGTGGACGCTTGGTCAGGTTGAGGTGGAGTTTCTAGAGTTCGACGCCCACCTGACCAAAGCGGCGTTCAACCCCGGTAACGACTTAAAATCTTTGAGGCAACGATTTGACGTTTTCTTTAGTCGGGTCGCCACTCTCAGCAAAGGCAAACTTTACGTTGGTCTGCGCCATAGTGCGGGGACACACAGTGCCCTGAATGAAATCGAGGCGTATATCCGCGAAACGGTCAGTATGATTGATAGCGATGATGACGCACTGCGCGCCGCGCTCTCTGACATGGTTAATCGTAGCGCGGCGATTCGTTCGGATGTGCGAAAGCTTGCCAACTCCAGTCTGGCCTATTTCGCCGACTTGTCGGATCATCGGCGCGAAGATGTGGCTGAAACGCTCGGCCTGCTGGCAATTGTTGTAATCACATTGATTGTGTTGCTGGCAACTTTGGTTCTTTACCTCGCTCGCGTGAATATGCGCAGACTAGAGCGTCAAAAAGAAATTCTAGAGGTCAATACCCGTATCAATACGATAATCTCTACCTCACTGGATGCCGTGATCGTCGCAGATCAAACAGGCAAAATCCTAGAGTTCAACCCCGCCGCCGAAGAGATATTCGGTCACAAAGCCTCCGATGTCTTTGGGTGCAATATTGGAGATGTGGTGGTTCCACCGCACTTGATGCAACAACACAAGGCCGGGATGGAGAGGATAAGACGACAGGGTGAGCGGCGCTTTGTCGGTCAGGGCAGAACCCAACTTGAGGGGCTTCGCAGCAATGGGGACATTTTTCCCGTCGAACTTGCGCTGCAATCTGCCCAAACCGACGAAGGAGAGCTGTTCATTGCCTTCTTGCGTGACATCTCTGCCCTTGTTGCGGCTGAAGAAGAACTGGTTTCTGCCCGGGACCGTGCGCTTGCCGGTGAGAAAGCAAAGTCTGACTTTCTTGCGGTGACGAATCACGAAATCAGAACACCCTTAAACGGTCTTTTAG
>CALGTJ010000573.1 GCA_937901435.1 uncultured Rhodobacter sp.
AACGCACCGGCCCGCGCGCTTTATCGCAAACTTGGCGGCAGCGAGGAAACGCAAGTTGTGCTGTTTGACTGGGACGACGAAGACTAGGCGCGGGTGTGCTCTGCGACGACCCGTTCCAGCAAGGGGCGGTAATGGGCGAAACCCGGCGCGCTATGGGCGGGATCTTTGCCGATATCGTCCCAGATCCGCACCTGTACGATGGCCTCTGCGTGGGGATTGGCCTCGAACGCTGCAACTTCCTCTGTGCTCATCGGGCCGCCCTGCAGTTTCAGCGACAGCACCGATGCCTCGCTCAGGCGCGCAAAGTAATCCTTGTTCACGGCGCAAAGATAGCGTTTCGCATCAACGTGATACCGCACGCAGTCGTGAATCAGCGGCGGAAAGAAATCCTTCAGAACCCGCGCTCCGGCCTTTTCGTGGACAGTATCAACGCCGTGCTCTGCTGCATCGCTGGGGAATTCGTTGGTAAAATGCCCGATATCATGCAGCAAGGCGGCGGCAATCAAGGCCTCTTGCGCGCCCTCTTTCTCTGCCAACTCGGCGCATTGCAGCATATGTTCAGAGATCGTAACCGGCTCGCCGATATATTCCTCTGCGCCACGTCGGGCAAAGATATCCTGAATAAAGGCGACAATGGTGTCAGGGCTTAAGTCGGCTGGCTGAAGGGGCATGGCTCACTCGAATATAATGACATTGCGACTTGCGGCGCCGGTGCGGGTGTCGGCAATCGCCTCGTTGATCTGATCCAACCGCCAGCGCCCAGAGATCAACTCGTCCAGTTTCAGCCGCCCCTGCTGGTACATATCGACCATCCACGGGATATCGCGGCCCAGCACCACATCGCCCATCTTGGACCCGATGATCTGCTGCCCGATGGCGGCAATCATCACCGGTTCATAGGTCGATTTCTGCCCCGAATGCGGCATCCCGACCATCACCATCTTGCCATGGGCGGCCAGATAACGTGGGGCCTGATCAAAGGCCGCAATCGCGCCCACGGTGACAAAGACGTAGTCCGCGCCGCCACCAAGGATCTTTTTCGCCGCACTCCACGGTTTTGCCTCTGTGGCCAAGACGCCATCGGTTGCGCCGAATTCCTTGGCAATGTCCAGCTTTTCGGGCGTCATATCGACGGCAACGATTCGGGCCGCGCCTGCGATGCGCGCGCCCTGAATAGCGTTCAGCCCGACACCCCCTGCGCCAATAACCACGGCTGTCTGACCGGGGCGCAGGCCAGCGGTATTCACCACGGCCCCCACGCCCGTAATCACGCCACAGCTCAGCAAAGACGCCGCATCCATCGGCATATCGGCAGGGATCTTGGCGATCTGATTGGTTGGGACGACCACGCTTTGTGCGAATGCCCCAGTGCTTAGCCCCTGTTCCATCGGTCCATCGGCCCCCGAAATTGGGTGGGCCACCGTGTCAAACCCCTGCGAGCAGGTCGCAGGGTGCGAGGTCACACAAGAGGGGCAGGCCCCGCAAGAGCGCACCAATGTGACAAGAACCGTGTCGCCCACGGCATAATTTGTCACGCTGGGGCCGGTCTTGGTGATGACCCCCGCCGCCTCATGGCCATAGACCGCCGGCAAGTGTCCGCCCCAGCCCCCGTCGGCATAGGAAATGTCGGAATAGCAGATCGCGCAGGCCGCCAGTTTCACCTCGACCTCGCCCGCACGCGGGTCCGCGAGGATTATGTTCTCGATCACCAAAGGTTCGCCAAAGGCGCGGCACACGGCCGCTTTTACGGTTGTCATGGTTTGTCTTGCTCCAAATCTTTGTTGCCATGATTGTCTCGCAATCCGCGCGTGGCAAGGGCGAAAGTGACAGGGTCTGATTACCCTTCTTTGCGCGACGTTCCGGTGACAAAGACCGCCATGCAGGCGATCATCAGCGTCATCGACAGCAAAAAAGGTGCGCCGGGCAGGAAAACGGACGAGTTGTCTGAGGTGAACCAGGCGAAAATCTGGGTCATCAGCAGGGGCGAGATCACCATCGAAATTGCCGCCGCGCTGGACAATACACCCTGTAATTCGCCTTGGGAATCATCTGGCACGCGCTGGGACATCATCCCTTGCAGCGAGGGCGTCACCACCGCCCCCAAGGCGGTAAGCGGTGTCAGGATCAGAGCCAGCGTCCCGTTGGACACGAAAGCCATGACGATGAAAGCGCAAAAGTTGAAACTGATGCCGATCACAACTGTGCGCCGCTCGCCAAAGCGTTTCAGGAAAGGGCGGATCAGCACACCCTGCACCACGGCAATTGCAATCCCGAAGCTGGCCAGCGACAGGCCGACCATCCCCGGCTCCCAGTCAAAGCGGGCGCGGGTGAAATAGGCCCAGACCGCCGGATAGACCCAAAACGCCACCTGATAGAGGAAAAACACTGTGATCATGCGGCCAACACCCGGCAGCGCGCCGATGTGCCGAAACGCGCCAAAGGGGTTGGCGCGTTTCCATTCAAAGGGTCGGCGGATGCGGTCGGTGACGGTTTCTGGCAACACGAAATAGCCAAGGATCAGATTGGCAAAGGCCAAAGCGGCGGCCACATAAAACGGCGCGCGCGTGCCATATTCGCCCAAGATCCCGCCCATCAGTGGCCCGATCACGAAACCGACCCCAAAGGCTGCGCCGATCAGGCCAAAATTCGCGGCCTTTTCTTCGGGTTTGGAAATGTCGGCGATATAGGCGCCCGCCACCGATTGCGTCGCCGCCATCATCCCGCCAATCACCCGACCCACCAACAACAGCCACATCGCCCCGGCAACGGCCATCACCAGATAATCCAACGCCAGAATGAACAGTGTGCCCAGCAGGATGGGTCGGCGGCCAAAGCGATCCGACAGGCTGCCAACAAAGGGTCCGCACAGAAACTGCATCACCGCAAAGACAGAGGCAAGAATGCCGCCCCAGATCGCCGCATTGGCCAAATCGCCGCCCTGTACCTGTTCGATCAGATCGGGCATCACCGGCAGGATCAGGCCAATCCCCATAGCATCGATGACCAGCGTCAGCAGGATAAACGTCAGGGGCAGAGATTTTGTCAAACGAGGTCTCGGACTTAGGGTTTCACGATCAGGGCGCGCGGCAGGTCACAGAAACACGCAGCCGGGCCGGTTTCGGTGATGCGGATCGGCTCTGTGATCTCTAACCCCCAGTTTTCCTGCCAGATTCCGGGCATGAAATGAAAGGTCA
>CALGTJ010000574.1 GCA_937901435.1 uncultured Rhodobacter sp.
TACGCTACCGCCGCCATCACACACCCTCGCCTCGATGAATAATCCGGGCTAACCTACGGCAACATCGTCAGCGTTTACGCCAGCCCCGACGAAACGCTCACCGCCCTGACCGATGACGGGGGCGAAGAACTGAGAGACATGTTCCAAGCCGCTCGCATCAACACCAAAACCTGGCACACATTCCTTGATGACTTCGTCGATGACGCCGACCTTGTTAACCAGACCAAGGCAAAGTCACCGCGGTAGCAATGGAGCGGTTACGGTTCCACGTAGAACTTCGCGCCCTCTTGCTTCCGCAGTGCTTCCGAAATGTTTGAACGCAAAAAGCCGCCCGTGAGGGCGGCTCCTAAACGACTGTAAAGTCAAAGTTTTTGGTTGCGGGAGGGCGCAACAGACGATCTCTGCGCGCCGTGCCCCAAAACGCAAAAACCTCCGCGGCGGTGCCAGCGGAGGATTCGCAATTATCGTTGGTTGCGGGGGCTCGCAACTTACGATTTTTGCGATTGGTCGAGAGCGGAATTCCGCAGCTTGCAGCGTGAGAGAGGTGAACGCCTCTGCCAATCACATTGTTCTTGACCTGCGACCCGTTTCTTCATCCAATTTTGAGTAGAATTCGTCCCAACTGACCTGCCCCCCCCGAGGCTGCTTCATTCATAACGAGAGTCTGCGGGTCTGGATACGCACCAACTTTATCAGACCCGCGCTACCGCCGAACGCCCGCCAGAGCACGGTAACGGTCGATTTCGGGTTGCACATACAGTGCACATAGCGCCGCTTAACCTATTGAACTTATGAAATAACCTGTCCAATCCATCATCGGGGCAACAGAAAATCGTGCTGCCGCAGTCGCTGCGCTGTTGGGCAATACAGTCTCTCCTATGGTCCGCGATCGGGTTTGCGGGACCATGTTGGACACTTACTTACACCGATTGAGGTAGTCTAGCCCCTAGTACGAAGGTGGGCGGTAGTTGAGTGGGCAATAAGGCGTGGTTGTTTGGGGTTCTGTTTTTCTTCGGGTCAAAGGAACCGGCTCACTCTAGAAGATCAAGTTCCTCAACAATTGCGTCAAGTGTATCGGCCCGTTGTTTTACGGCAACAGCGTTCTTTCCTACATATGCTATAGCAAGCAGCCGCAACATTGACACGACAGTCGCATGGGTATTCAGCATGCCATAGCTTGCAACGTGGCATGGCAGGACAGTTTCGGAAAAGCGCTCTGCTTGCGCCTGATAGCGATGGTCCGTGATCGTGATGATCCGAAGCCGTGATGTTCGCGCATAGGCCAATAGCGAGCGCAACAGCTTTGGACGTGTCTCTAACGTGACAAGGACAAGTGCATCACGCGGGCCCATCATGGCCAAATCGCTTGCCCAGTCTTGCCCTGCACCATCAAGATAATGAACATCATGGCGCAGTCGCGAGAACAGCGTTTTGCCAATGCGTGCAACACCATCTTCAGCGCCAAATCCCAAGAACCATACGCGTGGCGCGGTTGACAGGATTTCGGCAACCTCTGGCAGACGATCCGAGCGCAGCTCTTCGAAGGTCCGAGTCAAATTCCGCAGTTCCAATTCAAGATGGTCGACGATTGATCGGCCGAGAATGACTTGGTCTGTTGCCTGCTCTTTTTGGGAATAGGGCTGGGTTCGGTCGCGTTCTTCCCGCGCCTGCAGGCGGACTTCTTCAAAATCGAAATATCCCAAACTGCGGAAAAAACGGGCAGTTGTCGCTTTGGATACACCCGCCATATTTGCGAGTTCGGTCGCGGTGTGGGTTTCTATAAGGCCCTGATTTTCAAACAAAACATTCGCAATTTTCTGCTCGCTGCTGGTCAGGCGCGCGTGCTTTTCGTGTATGCGAAGGATGAGTCGTGAAGCCATGAAAAAGGAATATCCTGTGTCGCAGTCAGATTCAACTTGACCTATGAAACGAAAGTTTCACTATTATGAAACAGTGAAACGCAAAGGAATCGCAATGTCTACTTCAAAGGTCGTCCGAGAACGGATTTGGACAAAACTGCACGATGTTGCAAAACCAGATACGCGGTTCCACATGAATTTTGCTGAAGTGATCCCCGATTTTGAAGGATCAGAAAAGGCGACCGACTACTTGGTCGCTGAAGAAACGTACGCAGACTCTACTTTTGCGTTTATCACACCGGACAACTGCCTTGCCGACTTACGCCGCCGGATGATCGAAGATGACAAACCTTTCGTGATGTCGACCTACGGCATTTATCGCGGCTTTGTTCTGCTTGAGCCTGAAAATGTTCCCGAAGGGGCTGCGCTTTATGCCTCATGGCTCGATGGAATGGAGCATTTCGGCACGCCGATTACACTCGAAGAAATTGCGAAACGCGGTCGTTTTGACCTGATGGTGACCGGGGCGTCGGCCGTTTCTAAGAACGGTGTTCGGTTCGGCAAAGGTCACGGGTTCTTTGATCTGGAGTGGGGCATGTTTACCGATCTTGGCTTGGTCGATGAGACGACGCCCGTGCAGGCCGTTGTCCATGACGTGCAGCTCGTTGAAGACCAACTTCAGCCATCCGAAACCGATATTTTGGTCGATAAGATCGCAACACCTACACAGATGTACACAGTTGAACGTCGCGCCAAACGTCCCAGTGGCGTGAAATGGCCACTCCTCGACCCCAAACAAATTGCTGAAACACCACCGCTGCAAGAATTGCAGCGCATCCAAGGCTTAGCCTGAACCCATCCAACAGGAGATCAATGACATGACATTAAGACTGAACCGCCGCCACTTCTTGGGCACCGCTGGTGCTGCCGCCGCTGCGTCTGCCATGCCGATGCGGGCCATGGCTGCAACGCCAATGACCATGCAAGCCGCGTGGATTAATGACGCCGAATTTGCGGGGTACTTTCTTGCCATGGATCAGGGGTATTATACGGACGAAGGGCTGGACCTCACATATCTGTCCGGCGGTCCTGATGTGATCCCCGAAAGCACGATCATCGCGGGCCGTGCGGATCTGGCGCTCACTACGCCAGACACCACGATCAAAGCCATTGTGGATCAGGGTGCCCCGTTTAAGATTATCGGCGCACAATACCAAAAGAACCCAATCGGGATCGTGTCATTGGTTGGCAGCGGCATTAACTCACCGGCTGATCTGGTCGGCAAAACCCTTGCCGTGCCACCTGTAAACGTGATTTCTGTCGAAGCTATGCTGAAACTGAACGACATTGATCCCGGCGATGTGAACATCGTGCCTTACGCTTATGATCCGACACCACTGATCAAAGGTGAGATCGACGCCAGCCTCGATTTCACAACCAACGTGCCTTACACAATCAGCCTGCAAGGGGTCGAGGCGACATCGTTCTTGCTCTATGATTTTGGCTATACGACCTACAATGACACTGTTGTTGTGACGGATGAGGTTCTGAACACCAAACGCGCAGAACTGGTGGCATGGCTGCGTGCAAGTCGCAAAGGCTGGGTTGAGAACAATGTGGATACCGCCCTTTGGCCAGCAAAGTGGGCCGACACGCATTTCGCGGGAACTGGCCGGACAATCGACAATGAAGTCTTCTTTAATGAGGCGCAGAAGCCACTGATGGAAAATCCAGCGGGTATTTTTGCAATGACTGAAGAGGGCATCGAGGCAAACCTCAGCGCATTGGCTCAGGTAGGCATCAACGGGTCGCGCGATATGTTCGACACGACATTGCTAGAAGAAATTTGATGAATACCCCGGACGGGATTTCCCTTTCCGGGGTCTACAAGACCTTTGAAGGACGCGGAAAGACGGTTGAGGCGTTGCATGATGTAACACTTAATTGTCCCCCCGCGTCCTTCACCGCTGTGATTGGTCCTTCCGGCTGCGGCAAGTCCACAGCACTGCGCATCGCTTTGGGACTTGAGACGGCTGATAAAGGCGAGGTTTTGATCAACGGTGAAGCGCCCATCATAGCTGCAAAATCGGGTAAGACCGGTGTTGCGTTTCAAGACTCCGCGTTGCTCCCTTGGCGCAGTGTGCGTCGCAACATCGAGGTGCCGCTAGAGGTCATTGGCCTCAACCGCAAGGCACACGCCTCACAAGTGCAGGCGATGATAGAACTCGTTGGGTTGAAGGGATTTGAAAACTCACTTCCCGGCGAACTGTCCGGCGGCATGCGCCAACGCGTGGCAATCGCCCGGGCGCTTGTTACAGAACCCACCGTCTTGTTTATGGACGAACCGTTTGGCGCGTTGGATCAAATTTTACGCCGTCAGATGAACGTCGAATTGCAGCGTGTCTGGCAGGAAACAAAGTCGACAGCGTTGCTTGTCACGCACGGGATCGACGAGGCCATTTTCCTCGCTGACCGCGTTGCCGTGATGCACGGGAACCCCGGTCGGATTGTCGAAATCATCGATGTGCCTTTTGCACGCCCCCGTCATCCAGATCTATTCTCTGATCCGGCGTTCCATGCTTTGACAGATCGTATCGCTTCGGTGCTGCATGGCTAGGATGCCAACAAGCCTGCGCAATGTTGCGATCTTGCTTCTGATCTGGGAAATCACAGGGCGCCTAGATCTTGTCGCCAGTGGCGCGCTGCCGGGGTTCAGCGAAATCCTAATCCGCTTATGGGAAGACCGAGCTGATTATCCGCTCCACATCTGGGCGACACTCTATGCGTCCGGCGTGGGCTTTCTGATTGGCAATGCGATTGCGTTGATAGCGGGCGTGGCCTTTGCGATGTCGCCCACGTTGCTCCGCCTCTTTCGCGGCGTGAATATTGCCGTTTTTGCTTTGCCGCCCATCGCGATCGCCCCGATCCTTGTGCTGACCCTATCCGGCATGGCCCCCCGCATCGTCCTTGCGGCATTGGCGGTCTACTTTGTGACCATGACGGCAACGGTGATCGGGATAAGCCAGTCGGACAGCAGGGCAAGTGACCTCGTCAAGGCCTATGGAGGTGGTCGTTGGCGAATTCTTTGGCTGGTCCAACTGCGGAGCGCCTTGCCCACTATCATCACCGGCTTCCAGATCGCGGCCCCTAACGCGGTATTGGGTGCAATTCTGGCCGAGTTTGGCGGTGGCGGGCGTTGGGGCCTTGGAACCTACTTACTCGGATCGCTTGGTCGGGGAGAGCCGGACAGACTATGGGGAATCGGACTGATCGCAACTGCAATTGCAGGATTGGGTTACTTGTTCTTTGCACTTATTTCCCGGGGCTTGCTTGGGGGAACGCGCGCTGTGACGTTGAACACCGCTACTCCAGTTGTTGAGGCGGTGTCTGCATCACCGCTTAAACGTACCATGATGTTGGTCGGCATCGTCTCTCTCCCATTTCTTTTGTGGTGGGGCTTCATCGTGCTAACAGGCGTGCCTGCGATGATAGCAAAAACACCCTTTGGGGTGATCGACTATCTGTTTATCGCCAAGACTGCCCCGGTTGCACAAGAAAAGCTGTTCCAGGCATTGTCAGAGACACTCCCCATCACGTTTGCGGGCATGGCGGCAGGTATTGGCTTTGCCTTTCTGTTAGCAATCTCAACACGTCTGTTCCCAAACGCTATTCGTGCATTCATGCCTGTGGCCCTTGTCACGCAAACGATGCCGCTGGTGGCTTTAACCCCGCTCTTGGTGCTCATATTCGGTCGTGGCACCTCTTTGACTCTATGGGTGACGATCTCTGTGACGTTTTTCCCCGCTTTCGTCACTTTGGCTCAAGGGATCGCATTGGTTCCGCGGAGCGCACAAGATTTGCCACGCGCCTATGGCGCATCTGTGTGGCAAGAAATGCGGATGGTTACGATCCCTGCATCTCTACCATATCTGTTTGCGGCGACGCGTCTTACTGTCCCAAGGGCGTTGCTTGGTGTGATGATCGCTGAGTGGCTGGCAACTGGTCGTGGGCTGGGGAATTTGCTGAACCAGTCACGAGGCTACCTCGACTTCGGGATGATCTGGACCGTTGCGTTTGTC
>CALGTJ010000575.1 GCA_937901435.1 uncultured Rhodobacter sp.
ACCGGAGTGACCTCATAGATGGCCGTCACCGAATGGCCCGCGCCGATCTCGCACGCATCGACCTTGTCGTTGTTGAAGTCCTCGCGGCGCAGCGCGCGGGTCTCATAGCCGATCAGGCGGTATTCGGCGACGGTGGCGGGGTTGAATTCGACCTGGATTTTTACGTCATTGGCGATGGGGAACAACGCGCCAGTCAATTGATCCACAAGAACTTTTTGAGCCTCTGACAGGGTGTCAATATAGGCCGCCTGACCGTTTCCGTTCTGGGCAAGCGCCTGCATCGTGGCGTCGTCCAGATTGCCGCGCCCAAAGCCCAGCACGCTGAGATAGGTGCCGCTGTCACGCTTTTGGGCGATGAAATCCTTTAGCGCCTCTGGGCCATTTATCCCAACATTGAAATCGCCGTCCGTGGCAAGGATCACGCGGGTCACCTCGCCCTCTGCAGCCATTTCCTCTGCCGTGGCATAGGCCTGTTGCAGGCCCGCTTGCCCGGCGGTGGACCCGCCGGCGTTCAGGCGATCAAGGGCCGCAAGGATTGTTGAACGCTCTGACGCCGGGGTGGGATCCAGAACACGCCCGGCGGATCCGGCGTAGGTCACGATCGAGATCTGATCGTCAGGCGAGAGTTGGCCCAGCATCAAACGAAAGCTTTGTTTCAAGAGGGGCAATTTGTTCTGCTGATCCATGGACCCCGAGGTGTCGATCAGGAAAACGAGGTTCAGGGACGGGCGGTCGTCGATGGATGGCAATTCACCCTGCAAGGCGATTTGCATCAGTTTTGTATCAGGATTCCATGGCGTTGCAGAGATCGACACGGTCGGCTTGAACGGGCCTTCACCCGCTTGTGGCGCCGGGTAGGCATAGGGGAAATAGTTCACCATTTCCTCGATCCGCACAGCGTCCGCATTCGGCAAATAGCCGTTCATAAGGGACGAACGGATGATGGCATAGCTGGCGGTGTCCACGTCGATGGAAAAGGTCGACACAGGTTGTTCCAGCGTGATTTTGACCGGGTTGGCGTCTTCGTTTGCGAAAGCCT
Organism: uncultured Rhodobacter sp.; assembly: GCA_937901435.1. The sequence continues at coordinate 1,040 of CALGTJ010000575.1, forward strand.
CGGTGTTGGGGGCTTCGGGTCGTATGATATCGTCAGGTTGTGCGGCGAGCCCCCCGACGATGCGGTTGGTCGTGGTGAGGCCCGTGGTGTAGCCCGTGACGCCGGGCTGCATTTTGGGCGCGCCCATCGCGCGGGGCATTGCCGGGGCGATGCCTTTGGACTCGGCCATTTCTTCGACCATGACCTCTGGTTCAACGATGGGCGCGAGGTCCAATGCGCCGTCCATTGTGGGTGCTGGGACGGGCACTGGTGCTGGTTTGGCGGCAAGATCTGGTGTTTGCGCGCGTTCGCGTATCGGGGCTTCTGTCAAATCCAGACTGCCACTGCCGCCCGGCATTGGCATGTCGCGCAAGACGGGCAAAAGGGCGACAAGTCCAACGGCAACAAGGGCGGTGGTGGCGGTCAGCGCGGGGCGCGAGGTAAGGGCTGAAAACATTTTGGCTACTCCTGCATAAAAACCCGCCCCGTTTGTTGGGCGGTCAGAAGTAGGACGCAGCGGATCCTGCGATCCTTGGGCGGCGTCAAAGATTTTTTGCGCATTTCTCAGATTTGTCCGTTTTTGTTGGGCATTTGGCAGCGGAGTCGCCTGTGAAAAGGCGGCTTTGAGATCGTCGAGCGGGTCGGTCATTCTGTCTGCTCCCTCTCGTGGATGGCGCGCAGGCGTTTGCGGATTTCGGACAGGCGCCAGCTTATGGTGCCTTCTGAGACGCCAAGGATCTCGGCGGCTTCAGCGTGAGTCATTTCGTCCCCCATGGTCAGCGCGGCGGTATCGCGCAGATCGTCGGGCAGGGCGGTCATGGCGGTTTGCAGCCAGCTTAGCGCTTCTTCCCCCT
>CALGTJ010000576.1 GCA_937901435.1 uncultured Rhodobacter sp.
CATCGCGATACACCTTTCCACGAGCCCGCACGGGTGCGGTCAATTCATCCATCAGCGCCTCGTCCTCACGCGGAACGGAGTAACCTTGGGGATGGACGGGATGGGCACCAACGCCAAACAGTGGGCGGGTGTCAGGGCGACTGTAATAGCCCATGTAAGTGAGGCGAACGAGGGTTGCGAAGGCGTCGGGCTGTTGCGTCTCGATTAAGTGCAGCGCGGCGACTTTTTCCGGCCTTGTCATTTCAACAAAACTGTCACCCAATGCCATCATCACAGCCTGCGTTGTTTCAACCGGATTGGGCGCATAGGCGTCAGCAGTCGGGAGAAAGTCTGCCACTCCCAATGCGCCCGCTCCGGGAATTGTCCCATCATTACTTGGCGGAACAAGTTCGTCCAAAATAGCATCAAGAAGGGTGCGTTGTGTTTGTGTCCACATGGTGCCCTACCTCTCTGACGTGCCGCTGCGGGACACGGCGTCAATCGCCACAGCCAACAACAGGATTGCACCAGAAAACATCAGCTTGTCAGCCGCACTCGCACCCGACAGGTCCAGCCCGTTGCCAAGTGATCCGATAACCAGAGCGCCAAGGATCGCGTTCCAAACCGATCCGCGTCCCCCGAACAGGGACGTGCCACCAATCACAGCAGCCCCGATGGATTCGAGCAGGAGTGAGCCACCCGCAAAGGCGGTGTAGGAAACTGAGCCAAATCGAGACGCACCAAAGATGCCACCGATTGCGGCCATGAGACCGACGATTGCAAAGGCCGAGACACGGATACGTTTGACATTTATGCCCACACGCCGGGCGCTTTCAGGATTGCCACCAACCGAGAAGATTGATCGTCCGTAAGGGGTAGAGGTGGTCACCCAACCCACGAGAACTGTGATCGCCATCAACAGAACAATCAGCAATGGCACAGATCGATAGGCATTCAATGTGGTAACGGTTGCCAACATTAATACACTAAAGAATGCGATCTGACCCCAAACAGCGGTGTTGCTGTCCAGTTCTAACCCGCGTGCCTTGCGCTGTGTTTGCTTGCGCAAATTGAGCCATGCAAAGACTACGATACAGGTAATAGCCAACGCCCAGCCTAGGGCATCAGGCAAAAGCACCCGCGCAAAGCCGCGAATGAACGGATCACCAACATTCAGGTTTCCTGTCGGAAGGATTTTTTGCATCAAACCCTGGAAACCTAGAAGTCCTGCAAGCGTCACCACGAAGGATGGAATGCCGATATAAGCGACCAATAAGCCCTGTGCAGTACCCATGATAATGCCAACAGCCATTACGATCAGGCAGGCAATTGGACTAGGAACGCCAGCCAGTACCAAAACGCCTAGTAAGGCTGCACATACGCCTGCGGTCGCAGCGGCGGACAAGTCTATGTCGCCGAGAAGCAAAACAACCGTGATGCCGACTGCAAGCGTCGCAATGACTGCCGATTGCATGAACAAATTATAGATGTTTCGTGGGCTTAGGAAGATGAAACGGATGCTCTCAGCATCCGCGTCCCCCCAGTATTCCCATAAAGGAACAGCCAAACCGAAATAAGCCCAAATCGCAGCAAGCGCCAAAAGCACTGGTACAAATGCACCAAACCGTGTTTCGCGCATGATGCGCAGCCTATCTATAAATGAAAGTTTGTGTTCAGGCTGCATTTCCGGCCTCATTATCCAAGCCCCGTGTCATCGCTGCAACGATTTCATCAGGGGTAATATCCTCTTTTCTCCAGGTTGCGACATTGCTGCCGTGGCGCAGAACGCAAATTCGGTCTGCGACCTCGAAGATATCGCGCATGTTATGTGAGATGTAGATCACCGCATGGTTGGTATCGCGCAGCCGTTTGACCATATCGAGAACCTGCCGCGTTTGCGCCACGCCCAAGGCCGCCGTCGGCTCATCCAGCATCACGACCGATCCATCGGCGCCGACGGCGCGCGCAATCGCAATCGCCTGACGTTGACCACCAGACAGACCGCCGACCTTAGCGCGCACAGATTGCAGAGTGCGCACTTGCAAACGGTCAATCGCGTCCTGCGCTTTTACTTCCATTTCAAGATCATCCAGCGGGCGCAGCATACGAGGCAAAAATGGCCACCCGGGTTTTACCGGCTCAACGCCCAAAGACAGGTTCGCCGCAACATCCAGATTTTCGCAAAGTGCAAGATCTTGATAGACAATCTGAATACCTAGGTCGCTTGCATCATGAGGGTTATTCACACTCACCGGAGCCTCTTCCATGAAAAACTGGCCTTCGTCAGCAGTATGCGCGC
>CALGTJ010000577.1 GCA_937901435.1 uncultured Rhodobacter sp.
CCCTCATTGATTCAGAGATCAACAAACCGCGCAAGAGGGGGTGAGTAATTACGCATCACTTAACCCATTGAAATCTTAAATTTCAGGCAGCGTTAAGTGATCCAAGTGTTTCGCAAACCACTTTAACGGTTCAGACCAGAGGCCAGCAGCTGCACGATCGTCTGCTTGGTCACGTATCCGGTCACGGTCATAGAGTTGGCCCGCTGATACTTGCGCAAGGCGCGCCGTGTCTCTTTGGTGAACTTGCCATCTGCCGGACCCGGATCATAATTAAGCGCACGCAATTGACCTTCGATCAACCTGCGCGAAAACCCATCCAGATTTAGCCGGTTTTCTTCCTGCTCTGCCGCATCGATCAAATCTTGCGGTGTTTCAGGGTTTTGCAGGCTTTGCGCGCGGGCCTTTGCCTCGTCGACAAAGCGCCCGTTGGGATAAGCGTTCAGATAGGCCACATAAGAGTCAAGCGTGCCGGTCATAACCGCCTGATCCCAGGCCCTGCGCTCTTCGGCCTGCGCCAAACGACGCTGTTCCCGCTCGATCTGCTTCAGCCGGTTTATGGCTTCGGCTGAAAACAGGCCCTCTGGATACCGCTGTAAATACCGGCGCAGCCCCGCTTCGGATCCATTGACCCCGGTTTGTCCCCAGTAATTGCGGTCCTGACGCTCTTGCTCGGCGCGACGCCGCTCTGCCTCTCTGCGCAACTGCTCTGCCCGTGCTGCGCCCGCAGTCTCTATCTGCGCGATTTGATTTGCGTTCAGAAAACTGGTGGGAAGAAGGCCGATAGACTTCTGCCAACCGGCAATAGCCTGACGCGAGCGCCGCCCAAGAATGCCATCAACCCCAGCTGTATCAAATCCAATCAGCGTCAGATTGCGCTGGATGGCGCGGCGTTGATTGCGATCAAGGTTCAGTGCCTCTTCGACAAGGCGCGCCCGATCCTGCGGCGTCAGTTGCAATTCGTCGATCTGGGCCCGCGCAGACTGGGCAAATTGGCCGTTCGGATACCGGTTCAGATACAACTGATAGGCCGCGACCGTGTTCTGCGCGCTTACCTGTTGCCACAGCCGACGCTCGTCAAAATCGCCATTGTCCGGCGTCTGCGGCAGCGGAGTCCCCGTGCCCGAATAGAATGGCAGCGACGGGGGCAAATACCCGTAGCCCTTTACCTCGTCACCCGCCTGCCTCAGCGCCTGCGCAATCGACGTTCCGGGACGCAGTAAATATGTCGAAATGAACCGGGACAAAGCGGCGGGCTTGGCCACAAGAAGTGTGACACCCTGCGGGATATTTCGCACGCTATAGCCTGCGTTCATTCCGGGACCGAGGGTCAGATTATCCTCGGAGGACGCAATCGCCACGACCGATTGACCTGCATTGCGCCAGGCCAAATTCAAAAACGCATTCACGGACAAACCAGATTGCCCCATCGTAAACGGATTGGCAGTCCTGGAATCCGTGTGCAGCAGCACGCTTTCCTCGTTGGCGGTGGTGAAATGTCCGCTCAGGATAATGGCCAGATGCTCGGCGCGGTTCATCCGGGTCCACACCTGGGCCGTTTCATCATCAGACAAAAAGGCTTTGCTGTTGTTGATCCGCAGCACCTCGAACCCGGCGGCGCGAAAATTACGCTCTAGCTCTACAATGCGGCGCGTATCGGCCACGCGGGGCTGGTTGTCATAAAATTCATTGGCAACGATCACGGCAAGGTCTTCCGCCCAGACCGCTGGCGCGAGCAATAGCGCGCCAAGCAGGGCAAGCCCCGATTTCGGGATAAGTCTCATTCGATTTCCTCCTCTTGTCCGGTCGTAGTCCGGATCAGTCATAAACGCGTTGATCGTCGATTACCTTGCCGTCCCTTGGCAGGCTCCCTGTCGGGCATAGCTCTATCTGTCCGCGCAATTTCATCACCTCGACGACCGAGGCCTCGTAGGGCGTCACATCCGCAGCTCCTGTTTCGACCCGCACCGTCATCACGTCCTGCTCTGCGGCACGGGTCACAACCACACGTGCCTTGGTGACCTCTGGATGGCGCGCCACAAAGCTCGCCACCTGCTCTGGACGCACAAACATGCCTTTGATCTTGGCCGTCTGATCCGCGCGTCCCATCCAGCCCTTGATGCGCATATTCGTCCGCCCGCAAGGTGACGTACCGCCAAGAACCGCAGACAGATCCCCCGTCGCAAAGCGGATCAGCGGGTAGTCCGGGTTCAACGTGGTGACGACAACTTCACCCACATCGCCCTCTGGCACGGGATCGCCAGTGCCGGGCGTCACGATCTCGACGATCACGCCGTCATCGACGATCAATCCCTCCATCGCGCGGCTTTCATAGGCGATATTGCCCAGATCGGCGGTGGCATAGCATTGCAAACACAGGATCCCACGATCCAAATACTCTTGCCGCAAGCTGGGAAACAAAGCTCCGCCGCCCACAGCCGCCTTGGTGATGCCAAGGCTGATCCCCATCTCGTCAGCTTTATCAAGAATGACCTTCAGATAATCTGGCGTGCCCGCATAGGCCGTCACCCCCAAGGCGCTTGCCGCCTGCACCTGCAACTCTGTCTGCCCCGTGCCTGCGGGGAAAACCGTCGCCCCGACTTCGCGCGCGCCAGTGTCAAACATCATCCCCGCCGGAGTCATGTGATAGGAAAAACAGTTCTGAACAATATCCCCTTTTCCCAGCCCCAAAGCGGTCAGAAACCGTCCCATCCGCCACCAGTCGCTGGTGGATTGGCCCGGCTCGTAAATCGGCCCCGGAGACTGAAACGCATGGGTAAACCCGCTCGCAGACAAGGTGGTAAACCCACCATAGGGTGCCGCCTCTTGCTGCGCCTGCCCCAGCGCCGATTTACGTGTGACCGGCAAGGCCGTAAGGCTGGCGCGGTCGATCACCCCAGAGGCCTCAACCCCCTTCAACATCGCCGCCACCGCGGGCGCACTGGCCATTGCACGGGCAATCTGTTCGGGCAAAGCCTTGGCCAGATCAGCGGCGCGCTGGCCCGCACTGCGCGTTTCAAGACTATCAAAATTGCGGCTCATTGCGTCAGGTCCTTTCGCTCGGGGTATCTGGCCCAAGCCTAGACCATAGAGCGCGGATTGTTAGATGTTATGCAATAACGCAAGGCAACTATCGGCAAACCACCGCTATCCCTAACACCAAAACACGCGTGACCCGTCCGCCAGACCCCAAACGCATCAAAGCGCCCAACCGCCGCGTTGTCGCCAAAGGCGAGAACGTGGCACATAAAGCGGCGCGCAGCGCCTCAATCAGGTCAGCTTAACCAACGCTTGCGGCGGCGGTACGACCGCACATCGCGAAAGCTCTTGCGCCCCTCGTCCGAGACCCCCAGATAGAACTCTTTCACATCCGGATTCTCGCGCAGTTCTGCGGCAGGTCCGTCCATCACCACCCGCCCGCTTTCCAGAATATACCCATAATGCGCAAAGCGCAGCGCGACGTTGGTGTTCTGTTCCGCCAGTAAAAACGCCACGCCCTCTTTTTCGTTCAGGTTCTTCACGATTGTGAAAATCTCTTCGACCAGTTGCGGCGCAAGGCCCATCGAGGGTTCGTCCAGCAGGATCGTCTCGGGGCGGCTCATCAAGGCGCGCCCGATCGCACACATCTGCTGCTCGCCACCAGAGGTATAGCCCGCCTGACTCTTGCGCCGCTCGCGCAGGCGCGGGAAATAATCATAGACCATCTCAAGATCAGCACTGACCGCGCCAGCGCCATCGCGGCGCGTATAGGCGCCCGTCATCAGGTTATCTTCAATTGTCAGGTGTTCAAAACAGTGACGCCCTTCCATCACCTGAATAACCCCGGCCTTGACCATATCGCTGGGGTTCAGCCCGGCAATCTGTTTGCCACGATAGGAAATCGTGCCTTTGGTGACCTCGCCCCGCTCAGAATGCAAAAGGTTCGAAATCGCCTTGAGGGTCGTTGTCTTGCCCGCGCCATTGCCGCCCAGCAAAGCGGTGATGCCGCCCTTGGGCACCTTCAGGCTAACGCCTTTCAGCACGAGGATCACATGATTATAGATCACCTCGATATTGTTGACCTCTAAAAGGGTCTCATCCGTCTGTGCAGCGTTGGCCATGTCATTTCATCTTGGGATAAATACTCAAAAAGCCCGGCCGCTACGGGTGCAGCGGCCGGGAGAAGAAAGACTTAGTTACAGCCCATTGCAATGTTGTTTTCCGCAGCATAGGCGGCGGAATCTTCCATGATCAGCGGCTCGATCACGTCCTTGTCAGACTCGATCCAGTCGGACACAAGGTTCCACTTGCCAGCCGCGGAATCCCACTGTTGCACCTTGGCCAGACCGGACCCACCGTGGTTTTCACAAGACACGGTGAATTCCGGGCCAAAGCCGGGCAGGCCAAGTTCGGTCATCCGCGCTTCGGTGATCACCAAGGCTTCCATCCCGTCGCGCATCATGGCGGGTGTGATATCCGCTGTGCCGTGGATCTTTTGCGCCGTCAACGCAGCCTCGGCGGCCAGCATCGCCGCATACATGCCGCGGTTGTACAGAACGGTGCCGCTCTGATCACCAGCCCCGGCAGCCATACCCTTGTCGTAAACGTAGGTCTTGAGATCCTCAAAGATCGGGTAATCCCCACCGGGGTTCGCCAGCGTCAGCGCCTTATACCCATTAGCCCCGTCGCCCACGGGCAGCACGTCATTTTCAGAGCCGGACCACCAGATCCCGATGAAGTTTTCCATCGGATAGCGAATATTGGACGCTTCCTGAATGGCGACCTGGTTCATCACGCCCCAGCCCCACATCAACACGTGATCGGGACGCTCGCGGCGGATTTGCAGCCACTGGGATTTCTGTTCCTGACCGGGGTGATCAACAGGCAGCAGCGTCAGGTTAAAGCCGTGCTTTTTGGACAGCTCTTCCAGCGTGCGGATCGGTTCCTTGCCATAGGCAGAGTTGTGATAGACCAGCGCGATCGTCTTGCCCTCAATGCTGCCACCATTCACATCCAGCAGGTGCTTGACCGCGACAGAGGCCCCGTCCCAGTAATTCGCCGGATAGTTGAAGATATGGCTGAACACCTTGCCGTTCTTGGCGCTGGTGCGCCCATACCCCATCGAGTGCATCGGAATGCCGTCAGCGGTCACCTTTGGGATCAGCTGATAGGTGATGCCCGTCGACAGCGGCTGATACACCAGCGACCCTTCGCCCTTGGTGCTTTCATAGCATTCCACACCTTTTTCGGTGTTATAGCCGGTCTCGCATTCGATCATCTTGATCTTTGCGCCACCGATGCCGCCATCCCGCTCGTTGAGCAGGGTGAAGTAGTCGGCATAGCCATCGGCAAAAGGAATGCCGTTCGCCGCGTAAGGCCCGGTGCGATGGGAACACAAGATCCGCCATCGCGGGGGCAGCGGCGGTCATAACCCCTGCCAGTGCCAGTGTTGCGAGTTTCAGTTTCATGTTTTTCCTCCCTGGAAAGATCTGAGTGTAGGTAGGGTGGGTTTTGCACCCGCCTCTGTTGATGGTCTTATCTTAATACGGGAACGGCCAAAGCCGTAGCTTTTCCTTTGCGACCCGCCAAAGCTGCGCCAGCCCGTGCGGTTCGAGGATCAGGAACATCACGATCAGCGCCCCCACTATGATGAATTCGATATGCGCGGCCAGATTGGTGGGCCAGCCAAGGACGCCAACAAGGATGTTCTTTAGCAAGACGGGCAAGAGCACCATAAAGGCCGCCCCGGCAAAGCTGCCAAAGATCGACCCCAGCCCACCGATGATGATCATGAACAGCACCAGAAACGATTTCTGGATGCCAAAGGCTTCGCCCACCTCAACGGCCCCCAGATAG
>CALGTJ010000578.1 GCA_937901435.1 uncultured Rhodobacter sp.
AGTCAAATCCCTGTGGGCCCCGGAATGGCCGTAGGGTGCGGTCAATGCCACATTGCGCAAGGACGGTGTGCGAAAGCGGAAGAGGTCAGCAGGATCGCCCGTCACGCGATATCGGCCCTCATCGCGCGCGTGATCTTCAAACCGCGCCGCCTTGCCGGGGCCGAATTGCGGGACGGCCATGGCGTGAAAGTTGTGATCGGTCTGGAACGGCCCCGCATGGCAGGTGCTGCACTTGGCCTCGCCATAAAACAGCGCCATGCCTCTGGCGGCTTGCGCCGACAGATCACCCTGCCCGCGCAGATAGGCATCAAAAGGCGCGTCGTCGCTGCGCCACTCAAACGCCATGAACGCGGCGATGGCGTTCGAGATATCGGTAAAGCCGATCTCGCGGTCTCCATTGGTCGGATCGGCGATCTCTGGATAGACCTGCGCGAACATCTGGGCATACTCAGGAATATCACGCACCCGCTGGCTGATCAGATCCCACGCGCCGCCCTCGCCCGTGAGGACGCCACGGCGCACGGCCTGGCTGATGTCATTCTCTGAATACTGCCCCGCCATTTCATCGGGGCTGAGCACCGGGAACATGGTCTGGGCCGACAGAACCCCGCTGAACCCTGCGGTCATCTCTTGCCCCAAGGGCGTGCGGATGCCGCCGGGGCGGGTGGCGTCGGCCTCTATCCGGCCATCGTGGAACAGCACGGTGAACTCAGACGCGCCAAGGTTCCATAGGGCGGGCGCGTTGCGTGGGATGCGCTGTTCGGGCAGGTTATCCGGGTCTGCGCGGCGGTCGGGACCAAGGCCCACGCCGCCCTCACCCAGCGACAGAGACACCCCGTCAGAGGTGCCAAAGCGCGGATGGTGACAGGTCGCGCAAGAGATATTGCGGTTGCCCGACAGGATCGGATCGTAAAACAGCAACTGGCCCAAGTGCGCCTCGGCCTCGTTCACGGCACGGAAATCCGCGTCCGTCAGGGGAGCAGGCAAATCGGCCAGGGCGGGCGACGCCACCAGCGCAAGACCTAACACCCCACAGGAAAGCATAGATTTCATCGACAAAAGGCCCCTAAAGCCATTTATCGTAATCCGACACCAGAAGGTGTTTGGGCGCTTCATCCTCGTCAATCGTGGAAAACCGGCCAATCGGCTCTTGGAACACATTGTCGGTGCGGTCGTCATTGACGTTGGACACCTCGCCGATCAGCACACGACCGCCCTCGCCCCAGAACTTATGCCACGTGTCCGGTTCCAGCGTCACGCTTTCGCCGGGGGCCAGTTTCAGCAGGCTTCCCGCAGGCATCTTGCGCCAGACCCCGTCACAGCGCACCTCGACCTCGGCCGTCTCATCGACCAACCCGTCAGTGTCGGCCTTGAACAATTCCAACACCAGCGTGGCCCCGCCCTTGTTGATGATATCCTCGGTCTTAAGGTTGTGGCGGTGCATCGGGCTGATCTGGTTCTCGCCGGAAATCATGATCTTTTCGGCGTAAAGCATTCCAAGTCCCGCCCGGACGTTGGCCTGATTGCCATTGCGCACAGTGAACAGGAACAGGCCCATTTCGTCAAATTTTCCGAGGCCATAGTCAGTGATATCCCAGCCCAGCATATGATCACGGATCATCTTGCCACCGTCCTTGACCTGCTTTTTCAGCTTTTTGGGCGACAGATGCGCAAAGGGCGGCAGGATGTAGCCGTGGCTGGCGATAAAGGCCGCGCTGTCGCGCAGGATCTCGTTGACGGTAGAGCGTTTCATATGCGGGCTTTCCGGGGTGGCGTGCTGGCTGATCTGCGCTGTTTGTGCCAAAGCGGATGCGCCCTTGCAAGGACTTGCTCTTTTCCTTTGCGCGCTTTGGTCCTAGCAAGGGGGAAACGTGATTTCAGGAGGATCCCATGAGCAAGCCGACGAAACTGGCCGCCGGAAACTGGAAGATGAACGGGCTGGCCCGCGATCTGGGCGAGATTGACGCCATGGCCGCCGCCCATCCTGCGCCCAACTGCGATGTGCTGATCTGCCCGCCGGCCACTTTGGTCACGGCCATGGCCGCACGCGCCACGGGCACAGCAATCAAGGTCGGCGGGCAGGATTGCCACGCCAATGTGTCAGGCGCCCACACCGGCGACACCTCTGCGACGATGTTGGCCGAGGCGGGGGCCGGGTACGTGATCGTGGGCCATTCGGAACGGCGCACGGACCACGCAGAAACCGACGCGGATGTGCAGGCCAAGGCGGTTGCCGCTGTGGCGGCGGGGCTGGTTGCGGTGGTCTGCATCGGTGAAACGCTTGACGAGCGCGAGGCCGGCACCACGCTGGATGTGGTGGGGCGGCAGTTGGCGGGATCGGTGCCCGACGGCAGCACGGCGGCCAGTTTGGTGGTGGCCTATGAACCCGTCTGGGCCATCGGCACCGGAAAAGTGCCCACACTGGAGCAGATCGCAGAGGTGCATGATTTCATGCGCGCAGAACTGTCCCGGCGGTTTGGGGCCGAGGCCGAAGGGATGCGTCTGCTTTACGGCGGATCGGTCAAGCCCGGCAATGCGGATGAGATTTTTGCCGTCTCGAACGTGGACGGGGCTTTGGTCGGGGGGGCCTCGCTGAAGGCGGCGGATTTCAACGGGATCATCGCAGCCTTGGCGCGCGCAGTCTAAGCCGCTGCCTTTGATTTGGGGACCAGAGGGGGCCCTGCCCCCACTGCCCTGAAGGGCAGCCCCCCAGAGTATTTTTGCCAAGATGAAACCGCAAGACGCACGATATGCCTAGGGTCGGGTGACGTCGTGGTCATATAGCCAGCGGAATTTTGACAGCGGCGCGTTGGGGACAAGAGTGCTGCCAAGGCGCAGGGCGGTATGGGCCAGCCCCCGGATTACCGGTTGGCGCAAATGGTAATTGCGCGCGTTCGCGTTGGCGGCTGCGATCACTTTGGTCACGCGGGGCACGCGGCGGTTCTGGTAGGCCTCCAGCGCCTCGGGCTGTGGCAGGCTTGCGAGGCAGTCGGCCAGCACCCATGCATCTTCCAGCGCCAGATTTGCGCCCTGTGCGAGGAAGGGCAGCGTCGGGTGGGCGGCATCGCCAAGGATGACATGGCGGCCATCCTGCCAGCGACGCGCGATATCATGGCGGAACAGACCCCAAAGGTTGCACTGTTCGACACGGTCCAGCCAGCCGCGCACCTGCGGGGCGAAACCGGCGAAGGCGGCGCGCAGGTTTTGCGGGTCGTCGTGGTGGGACCAGCCTTCTGCTGCCCAATCCGCGCGTTCCTCGACGGCGACGATATTGCGCAAGCCATCGTGCAGCGGATAGGTCACAAGATGCTTGCCCGGCCCCATGTAGACACGCGCCTCTGGCGGCGCGGGATCCTCAATCACCGCGCGCCACGCCACTTGACCCGTGAAAAAGGGCTGCGCCGCGCCGTTCAGCAGTGGGCGGGTCGCCGAGTTCACGCCATCCGCGCCGATGATCAGCGGGGTGTCGAGGGCCTCTGGCGCGATATGTGCATTGAGGCGGATGTCGACGCCAGAGTCGCGCGCGGCCGTTTCCAGCAGCGCAATCAGGCGGGCGCGATGGAGCATAACGAAGGGATGGCCGCCGCCGGGGGCGCGCGCAAGATCCATGCGCAAGACGCGCCGCCCCTGCCGGTAGTCGCGCAATTCGACCGCCTGACTTTCCACGCCTGCGCTGCGCAGAGCCTCGCCAAGGCCAAGCGCGGCCAGAACCGCCGCGCCATTTGGCGAAATTTGCAGACCCGCGCCGACCTCTGTGATCGCGGGGGCCTGTTCATAGACCGTCACCTGCGCGCCGCGCTGCGCCAAAGCCGTCGCCACGCTGAGCCCGGCGACTCCGGCCCCGGTCACAGAAACAGACAGGCCGATCAGCATGGAAGTTTCCTTTGGGTTGAAACGCGGTGAGGCAAAAATGAAAAAGCACCGGGGCGCGCGCGCACCGGTGCTTTTTCATGGTCCAGACAGGGCAACGGATCAATCGTCGCGATGGACTTTTTCGCGCCGTTCGTGACGCTCTTGCGCCTCAAGGCTCATGGTCGCAATCGGGCGGGCATCCAGACGCTTGAGCGAAATCGGCTCTCCGGTCACTTCGCAATAGCCATATTCACCCTCGTCGATCCGGCGCAGCGCGGCGTCGATCTTTGACACCAGCTTGCGCTGGCGATCGCGTGTGCGCAATTCCAACGCCCGGTCCGTCTCTTCGCTGGCGCGATCTGCGATGTCGGGCACCGCGCGTGCGCTGTCCTGCAAGGCATCGACCGTGTTTTTGCTGTCCCCCATCAGATCGGCTTTCCATGCGTGCAACTTGCGACGGAAATACTCGACCTGACGGTCATTCATAAACGGCTCGTCTTCGGCGGGCCGATAGTCATCAGATAGGAACGTCTCAACCTTCATGCTGGATCCCCTTTGTTCGCCAGACAGGTCAGAATGGTCATTTACCGACATCCGGCTCCCTCCACACTGGCGTGCATCTAGCGCAAGACAAAAGGCTTGTCACGTCCGAAAGCGCCCGCTTGCAGGTTTGTGTGCAGATCGGTAATGAGACGTGAACAATTTGTGCTAAGGGCCGTGATAATCTCATGAAATTTACCGGAACCAAGGCCTATGTGGCCACACAAGACCTGACCGTCGCAGTGAATGCGGCCGTGACACTGGAACGCCCGCTGCTGGTCAAGGGCGAGCCGGGGACAGGCAAGACAGAGCTTGCGCGACAGGTCGCGGATGCGCTGGATCTGCCGATGATCGAGTGGCACGTCAAGTCGACCACCAAGGCGCAGCAGGGCCTCTATGAATACGACGCCGTCAGCCGTTTGCGCGACAGCCAGCTGGGCGAGGCGCGGGTGCATGACGTGAGCAATTACATCAAACAGGGCAAGCTGTGGCAGGCTTTCACGGCGCCCGGCAAATGCGTTTTGCTGATCGACGAGGTGGACAAGGCCGATATCGAGTTTCCAAACGACCTGTTGCAGGAACTGGACCGGATGGAGTTTCACGTCTACGAAACGGGCGAGACGATCCGCGCCGTGAACCGCCCCATTGTCATCATCACCTCGAACAACGAAAAGGAACTGCCCGACGCCTTTCTGCGCCGCTGTTTCTTTCACTACATCCGATTCCCCGACATGGACACCATGCGCCAGATTGTCGAGGTCCATCACCCCGGCATCAAAGAGGCGCTGCTGACCACCGCGCTGACCCAGTTTTACGAGTTGCGCGACACGCAGGGACTGAAGAAAAAGCCATCGACGTCAGAGGTACTGGACTGGCTCAAGCTGCTGCTGGCCGAAGACCTCACCGCTGAGGATCTCAAACGCGACGGCAAGGATGCGCTGCCCAAGCTGCACGGCGCGCTGCTCAAGAACGAGCAGGACGTGCATCTGTTCGAACGCCTCGCCTTTATGGCGCGCGGCGGGCGCTAGGCCCCGCCGTATCAGGCCGTATCAGGCCGTTGACGATTACTGCGGACAGGTGTTGCCCGCGATCATCGGAAAGTCCACCGTCTCGCCCGGCGCAAGACCCGCCCAATGCAACGTGGTGTCCCAGCCAGAGGCGGCGGCGGGGTTGCTGTCGGTGGTGACGGTGCGGGTCAGTTCCAGATAGCCAAAGACCTGCGCCGTGCGCAGCGTCGCGTTCGCGCCTTTGGTCATGGCAAAGGGCATCTTGTTGGCGAAATCCCCGGTGCAGGTAGAGGAATTGCCGCCCCGCCGATAGCCCGGCATCTGTTCGGCCCCGATCATCACGCCTGCGTGGCCAATGATCTGGATCATAGGCAGTGCGTCGGCAGGATCAAAGGTGAATTCCTGAAAGAAATGCTGATGCCCGGCGAAAACCACCGAGGGCATGCAGGGTTTTCCGGTCACGCAGGGGCGCACCGCATCCGTCATATTGGACTGGATCAGGCCAAAGGTGCCGTTGGTCGAAT